>WRGY01000001.1 GCA_009786925.1 Defluviitaleaceae bacterium
TATGCCCTTTTCTGTTGGCGTAAGATTTTTTTTAATCCGCTCAACATAACCCGAGTTGATTAGCTTCTCTATTATGGCGGCACGAGTGGCGGGCGTGCCAAGTCCGGACGATTTAAGAGCCTCCTTTAGGGCTTCATCCTCGATTAGGCGACCTGCGTTTTCCATCGCGGAGAGCAGAGTCGCTTCGGTGTGAGGCTTTGGCGGCTGGGTCTTTTTGCTCAAAACCTCCGCATTGTTGACCGTGACTATGTCATCCTTTTTTATTGCAGGGAGCTTGTCCTCCGAGTCGTCGAACTTCTTTTTGCCCTTCTTAGAAGGCTTTTCGTGTGCGTATACAACAGTCCATCCTGCGATTTTTTCTACCCGCCCACGCGAACGAAATTTTTCTTCTTCTATATTAGTAATCGCCGTCGTCACATCATATACAAATGCAGGATAAAACGCCGCAATAAAGTTGCGCAAAATACGGTCGTATACCGCTTTTTCATCTGCCGACAGTGATGAGAGCGGCTTTTTTCCGCCTGTTGGGATAATGGCGTGATGGTCGGTTACTTTTGCGTTGTTTATTATGCGCGAAGTTGTAGGAATATTGGGCCGGTTTAACAACTCCTGTGCGATTTCTTCATAATCGCCTGTCGCTACTGCCTCTATTGTTTTTCGCAATTTCGGTGCCATATCCTCGCTCAAATATCGGCTGTCTGTACGTGGATAAGTGATTAGCTTATGTTTTTCGTATAGCGACTGCGCCGTCTCAAGTGTCTTTTTTGCCGAAAACCCGAGCTTCCTATTACACTCACGTTGCAACTCCGTCAAGTCAAAGAGTTGCGGAGGGAGCTGGCGTTTTTCTTCGGTTTCCACACTATCTACCGCACCTGTTTTTCCTTTTATTTTTTCCAAAATTTCTTCGGCTTGCTTTTTATCATATGTGCGTTCGTCATTTTCTTCGTTTTGCTTATTAATCCATGTGCCGCTGTATTTCTCGCCATTTTCAAGCAAAAACTCTGCCTTCACCTCATAGTATTCCCTTGCGTCAAAGGCTTGTATCTCTGCATGGCGATTTACGAGCATGGCAAGGGTCGGCGTTTGTACACGCCCCATCGGCAACAACTCATCATTGCTAAGTGTGTATGCACGAGTCGCATTCATACCAACCAGCCAGTCGGCCTCTGCACGACAACGCGCCGAGGCATAGAGATTGTCATACTCCGCGCCGTCCTTCATCTTAGCCAATCCGTCAGAAATCGCCGCATCTGTCAGGCTGGAAATCCACAGCCTCTTTACGGGCTTTTTGCAGTCCGCATAATGATATATGTATCGAAAAATCAACTCACCCTCGCGCCCACTATCCGTAGCGCAAATAACAGCCTCGATAGAAGCATCGTTCATCAAATTTTTTATGATATTAAGTTGTTTTTCTGTACTTGGCATAGCCTTTATGCCCATCTCCGCAGGCAAAATAGGTAGATGATAACTCCGCCACTTTTTTAGCTTTGGGTCATAGTCCTCCGGCTCCTTTAATGTTACAAGATGGCCGATAGCCCAAGATATAATATGTGTTTCTCCCGCAAGAAAACCGTCGCCCTTGCGTGTGCATTTCAAAACGCGGGCGATGTCACGCCCCACGGATGGCTTTTCTGCAATCACAAGTGTCATGCTACTATTCTACCCCACAAAAAGACAAGATTTATCCCCGCAAAGAGGCGCATATACTATAACATAAAATCCTTGCGAGGTGTAATCTTGGGTAAAAGAATACGTGAATTTAAACGATTGTTACGAAAGCGCGGCGGCTCTTTTCTATATGACGAAACACCTGTGAGACGCTCTGCAAGAAATCCTCAAAACAGCTCTTTGCGTATACCGCGTGGATTTATTTTATGTACACTGCTTATTTTTTTATTAATTATGTTTGGACGCGGATTTTATCGTTTCGACAGACGCATTCTGCCACTTGTACTCGAAGAAGCAGAGCTTCGCATACAGACAGAAATCAACAATATCATCAACCAAGTCGTACACGAAATCATCGTAAAAAACCAAGTAACCGCACCCGATTTTATTCTCCAAGCCGAAGTAAATGCAAAACCCGTACTCAGCGTCAACACTGTGTTGGTTAACGAAATATGCAATGCCGCCGCACAGGCTATTTCCGAACGACTGGGCAACCTGGAGCCTGAGGTCGCGTCTGTCCCCATCGGCATGATACTCGGACTGGACACCATGGCACAACGCGGCCCAAGGTTTAGCTTCACCCTAGCCCCCGTCGGCAACGCCCTGGTAAACCACGAATCACAATTTACCGCAGTAGGCATAAACCAAACACATTTTTCTGTTTTTCTGACTGTAGAATCGGTAGTAAGAATCATCAACCCCGTACAATCATCAGAAATCCAAGTAACGCGCCATGTTTCCCTGGTGGACACCATCATCAGCGGTACAGTACCCGGGACATATCTAAATATGGATGCGCCTGTGGTTAATTTGAACTAGGATTTTGAGTTTCCCCAAAACTGAAAATACAACTGCCAGCAAAGCCATACAGAAAGCGGATTATAAGGCAGTGTAAAGTTGAAATAACCAAAAATAAA
>WRGY01000002.1 GCA_009786925.1 Defluviitaleaceae bacterium
GCGTTCGGCGATTTCTTGCAGAATATTACTCATTAGAACACCTCACAAAGTCTTGTAATTTGCGGCTTGCAACGCTTCCGACCAAAACATCTTCTGCCGCCACCACCGCCGCCTCTATACTGTCATATTTGCCCGAAACATACATAGCCGCCGCAGCATTTAGTACCGCCGCATCACGCTTCGCACTTTTTTCGCCATCCAGGACAGCACGCAAAATAGCCGCATTTTCTGTAGGGTCGCCACCCTGCAAATCGTTTTTGTTGCAACGTGAAAATCCAAACTGCTCCGGTGTAATCGTATAAGAACGCACCCAGCCGTCCTTCACCTCGCACACATATGTGGGCGCACTCAACGATACCTCGTCCAGCCCGTCCTCACCATGTACCACCATCGCACTACGTACACCGAGATTGCAAAGCACCTGTGCAAGCGGCTCTACCAACTCTCGGTCATACACGCCCATCAGCTCCATTTTGGCACCCGCGGGATTTGTCAGCGGCCCGAGAATGTTAAACACTGTGCGGATTCCCAGCTCGCGGCGCACAGGTGCGACATATTTCATAGCTATATGATAGTTCTGTGCAAATAAAAAGCAAATCCCGATTTCACTCAACAACCTCGCACTCTTCTCAGGAGAAATATTTATATTTACTCCCAAGGCTTCCAGTACATCTGCCGCACCGCATTTGCCGGACGCGCTCCTGTTGCCGTGCTTTGCTACAGGCACACCCGCCGCCGCCGTGATAATGGCCGCCGCCGTAGAAATATTAAATGTGTTGGCATGGTCGCCACCCGTCCCTACGATTTCCAATGCGTCTATATCATGCAAAAGTCGCACACAATGCGCCCGCATTCCTGCCGCACTCGCCGTAATCTCCGTAGTTGTCTCACCCTTCAAACTAAGCGCGGTAAGATACGCACTCATCTGTACGGGCGTGGCATCACCGCCCATGATTTCGTGCATAACACCCTCTGCCATCTCATAGGTCAAATCCTGTTTTTTTGATAATTCAATAATCGCTTCCTTAATCATAATTGCCACCTTTCTACAAAAGTCCCTGTGCCATCCACATAGGCACAGCAACGAGCATTGCAATCATACATGCCGCAAAGTACAGCGTACCATATATGCGTTGATGTTTATGAGTCCAGGCCCTGTCCTCGGCGATAGAGCGGCTCATCACCGCCCACATGTTTTGATAGGCGAGGAAAAACGCACTACCCGCAAGGATAAAAATTGCAATCCATACGAGGGGGCTGATGCCATATGCTTCATATATATTCGGCAGAATGGGAGCCATTATCGAAATCGTGGGCAAAAACATGGCAACATCCACCAAACTCCACAAAAACATAAATGTCATGACAGAAAAAACAAAAACCCAAGGGTTGCCCGCCACCGGCAAAAGCATGGGCACAACAATCCCCGACAGCCAGTCAGAAATCCCTGTAACATTAAAAATCGGCCCGAGGCTAAACGCCATTGCGATAAAAACAACTAAGTTCCAGTTTGCGGCAGAATTAAAGTCATTTGTTTCTAATACGCCAAATACAAAAAACATAATCATGGCCCCGATACAAATGATGGCCGTAGAAAGCCCATGCAGTCCATAGGTAAGGGATAGGGCAAAAACCAAGAGCAGGATAATTGCGGTTGTGATTTCTGCACGGCTCATTTTTTTCATGGGTTGCGCCTTCACCGCCTCGAAATTTTCTTTAGAGATTAGGCTCTCGGGTTTTAGGAACACAAGTCCGCCCGCAACAAGCAACACCGTGGCGATGATGACAGGTACAAGCAAAACGCCGAGCCAGTCCTCAAAGGTGACAATGATGCCCGCGGTATACATCTGCCCCTGTATAAAAGGCCCCCAAATAACACCCGTCAGCCATCCCGCTCCGGGAATAAGTGCCATCGCAAAAGCAGTGAGCAGGATGAGCGAGTTGCCCCGCGACCCCTTCTCCGTTTTAAAGAGTTCACAACATTGCACGGCAATGGGGAGCATGATTGCAATCCTCACTGTAGTGGCAGGCGTGAGCATCGAAAGCAAAATCCCGATAGGCACCCATGCAAAAATAATACTCAAATAAGAAGGCCGACAAAGCTTTATAACACCCATAGCGATTCTCTTGCCCAGCTCGGTTTTTTGCAAAGTGTATCCGAAGAAAAAAGCAGGTATGAGTGTCCAAAGAGCTGTCTGTGTAAATCCGGAAAAAATAACAGCAGGCTCAAGCCCAACAATCATCCCCGCATAAGCCAAAACCAGTCCTCCTATAGCATAGGTAAGCTTAAAGGGTTTAAATATCCAAATGCAAAGCGCGAAAATAACCGCACCCAGCATGATATGCGCTCCATCATCCAACTCGCCAATCGGCCTAAAAGCCATCACATAAGTCGCCAAAACAGTCATCACAATACTGCCTGTCATTTATATCACCTCAATAAAAAAGTCCTCGGCAAAGCAAATATGCTCTACCAAGGACGAATTAACAAAAATCCGCGGTGCCACCTTGATTTGCAACGAAACCGCTGCCACTTAGCAGGATGCAACTACATCCTCGGCGCGCCGAGCGTATTTCGCTCGACTTTAACGTAGCCCACACGTCATGGCATTTGACCATGCCCTCAGCGGTCCATTTCATCAGAGCGGGTTTTGCTCTGAATTATAGTTCGCATTTCTACCCGGCTCTCAGTCCCCCGGATTCCCTGTAAGCGCGCCACTATTTTTACTTCCGCGTCATCGGTTATGCCATAATTCAAACATAGCAAAAATAAAATGTCAATAGTGCGCGTTTAAAATTTAAAAAAAATTTATTCCGCTATGTAAAACATGTGGAGTGGCCGAAGTGAGTTGGCAGGGATAGCGAACGCAACTTCCGTTCGCTATCCC
>WRGY01000003.1 GCA_009786925.1 Defluviitaleaceae bacterium
CAGATATTCGTTAACTGTAACAAGATGCGCACCCTTGCCTTCGAGTGCATTCAAATATAAGGGAAGAGCAACGGTCTGTGTTTTACCTTCACCCGTTTTCATCTCTGCAATCCGCCCTTGGTGCAAAACCGCTCCACCAAGCAACTGCACACGGAAATGCCGCTGCCCGATAAGTCTCTGCGTAGCCTCACGGAATACCGCAAATGCCTCCGGCATGATGTCATCCAAGGTCTTTCCGTCAGAAAGCATTTTTCTAAAAACATCTGTCTTGCCACGCAGGTCACTCTCGGAGAGTCCTTGCATAGTAGGCTCCAGTGCTTCTATACGGTCTATGACAGGGGTTAGTCGTTTTATTTCTTTATCACTGTAATTGCCAAATATTTTTTCCAAAATTCCCATCTGCAAAAAACACCTCTTAATAAAATTGACAAATTCCTAAACTTTGTCAATTGGTAGTGTAACAGTTGTGTGCAGGAGGCGCAAGGGGGACCCAATAACGTTGCAAAATGCTTCCGTTTTCCTCTATTTCATTCTCCAGCACGCCTCCGTTTTTGGTGATGGTTTTTGCAGAAGCGGTATTGCTCTTGTCGCAGGTGATAAGGGCTTTTTCAAGCCCCAAACTCGGGCATTTTTTCAGAGCCAGTGCTAACATTTTTGGCCCATAGCCCTTGCGACGTTCGCTCGGACGCACACCATAGCCTATGTTTCCACCGCTTCTCAGCAATTCGTCGTTTAGATAATGGCGTATAGAAATCATGCCTACGATTCTGTCGCCATCCATCGCAAAAAAAGTAGTAGAAGGCACAAATCCCGGAGGTGCATCGGACTGTTCCATTATGACTTTTTTAAGCCAACTCTCGTAGCTATCTGCATGTACAAAACCCGCACTTCCATTGATGACATTTTCGCCATTGTCAGCATGTTCTTTGCGATATTCCAACGCATCATGCTTATGTGTAAGAGTTGGAAAAACCAGCTCTATCATCCCAGCATCTCCTTCATTTTTGCCATACCCTCTGCCACGGCCTCATCTGCCTTACCGGCATTTTTGCCACCTGCTTGCGCGTGGTTTGGTTTTCCGCCGCCGCCACCACCACATATCATGGCTGCCGTTTTTACAAGTTGCCCTGCATTTATGCCTTTTTTTACTGCATCCTCCGTAGCACTTGCCAAAAACTGCACAGCACCACCGTTTACGGCACATAGCAACAGACATCCGCTTTTTAGTTCGGCCTTTAGCTTGTCACATAATGTACGGAGTGCTTCTATATCATAGCCCTCCAGTTTTGCGGCGATTAGGGTAAAGCCATTATGGATTTCGGCAGATTTTAGGAGATTTTGTACATCTTGACCCTGCTGCTCACCCGCCGCCGCCGCTTGTACACGTGCAATTTCTTTTTTAAGCTCGCGATTTTCTGCAAAAATGGATTTGATTTTTTCAGGAAACAACGCCGTTGTGGTTTTCAACAGTTCTGCGACCTCGGAGAGGATGCGAGATTCTGCCTGATAACGGTCTAGTGCGGCTTTGCTTGTTTCTGCCTCTATACGGCGCACACCCGAGGCTATACCCGCTTCTGATACTATGCGGAAAATGCCGATAGACGACGTGTTTTTTACATGTGTGCCACCACATAACTCCATACTTTTTCCGCCGATATTTACCATACGCACGGTGTCACCATATTTTTCACCAAAGAGTGCCACCGCACCTCTGCGGCGAGCTTCTTCCGGTGTTGTTTCTTCTATTTTGACTGATAATCCGTTTTCGATATATTCGCGTACCTCGCTTTCTATTTTTTCGCGCTCTTGTAAGGTCAGTGATTGCATATGGGTGAAGTCAAAACGCAGACGCGAAGGGCTTACCTCTGACCCTGCCTGTTCAACATGGTCTCCCAGCACTATACGCAAAGCCTTTTGCAAAAGATGTGTCGCTGTATGATTGCGCTCTGTCTCTCGGCGAAGCCGAATGTCAATGAATGCAGTAACAATATCCCCGACCTTTAAATGGCCTGATTTAACAACACCAACATGCACCGTATTATTGCCCGCAACATTGACACAATCAGTAATTTCTATATCCCCCCCTGCATGAGAAATGAAGCCTGTATCGCCTTTTTGACCACCCGATGCAGCATAAAACGACGTTTTGTCCAAAACAACAGACACCTTTTGGCCTTCTGTTGCTTTATGCACAACACTATTATCCGCAATAATTGCCAGTACCTTCGCGCCCTTACAACAATCATCCACATATCCGACAAACTCCGTAGCTAACGACGGCGGCAGTTTATGATAAACAGTCTCGTCAGCTCCCATATAAGTGCTTGTCCCACGGGCTTCGCGGGCGCGCTTTTTTTGCTCTTGCATTTCTTTTTCAAAACCCGCTTCGTCCCAGTCGAGTCCGCTGTCTTCCAATATTTCGCGTGTCAAATCCGGAGGAAACCCAAATGTATCATAGAGCTTAAATACATCTGCACCGCCGAGGGTTTTTAAACCGTTTGATTTCAATGTGTCAATATGCTTCTGTAACAAAGCAATACCTGTGTCGAGTTTTTCTAAAAAGCGCGTTTCTTCGTTGTCGAGAGTGTTTAAAATATGACTCGCTTTTTCAGAAAGCAGAGGATATGCATGGCTATAGGCATCAATAGAAGCTTGTGCCACATCAGCAACAAAGCGCGAAAGTCCTATCGACTTTCCATGCCGCACAGCACGCCGCAAGAGCCGCCTAAATGCGTATCCCCTACCCTCATTACTCGGCAAGACACCATCAGCCGCCATAAAAGCAACACTGCGCACATGGTCTGCAATGATATTTGCAGAAACAAGAGTATCGCCAGCCGCCTCTGCGCCCGACATAGCAAGCACCTTATCGCGTACAGATTTTATATTGTCAATATCAAAAATCGTATACGCATCCTGCAAAACAATTGCAAGCCGCTCCAGCCCCATACCCGTATCAATGTTTGTAGAAGCAAGCGGCACATACGAGCCATCTTCTTTCTTTTCAAACTGGGTAAACACAAGGTTCCAAACCTCCATAAATCTGTCGCAGTCACACCCTACGGTACAATCGGGCGAGCCACACCCGCGCTCCACCCCCCTATCAAAATGAATCTCCGAACAAGGCCCGCAAGGCCCTACCCCATGCTCCCAATAATTT
>WRGY01000004.1 GCA_009786925.1 Defluviitaleaceae bacterium
CTTATGGAGCAGATTTCGTTTACGGATATTTATAACGAGCTGATGCACAAACACCGTTTTGCGGCGGGAAAGGCACTTGGGCTTGCACTGGCAAACAGCGGACGCACATCGGACAAAAAAATCGTCTACGCCCATATCACAAAGGAAATGCTAAAAGAAGCGGGAGCAAGTAACTCCGATATAGACGGCATAGTAGAATATCTGATGGGTACACGCGGCGCGTTGGCGGCAGTCTTTGTATACGAAAAATCGGGCGAAGAAATGCTAAAAATAAGCATGCGTTCCCAAGGGCCGAATGTAGGCGCGGTGGCAAAAGAACTCGGCGGCGGCGGACATGCACTGGCGGCGGGTGCAACGGTAAACGGAACGATACCTGACATCACAAAACTCGTGGTAAAAATGATTAAAGAGGAAATAAAGCTCTATGAAAAACAGTAATCTGCTCGGCATTATTAATATAAATAAAGAAAAAGGATATACCTCACATGATGTAGTAGCCATCATCAGAGGACTCACTCGTACAAAGACAGGACATACAGGCACACTGGACCCCGACGCAACGGGTGTTTTGCCCGTATGCCTTGGACGCGCAACAAAACTCGCTGACTATTTTGCCGCAGAGGATAAAACATATGTAGCAGAACTCATCACAGGCATCACCACGACAACAGGCGACATTTCCGGGGAAATAATCTCGCAAAAAGAGCCAATCAACGACCAAGAAAAAATCCGCATGGCGGCCGAGAGCTTCTTATACAAAAATCGTGGAGAATATATGCAAATCCCACCCATGTACTCTGCAATAAAAATCGGCGGGAAAAAACTATATGAACTGGCCCGAAAAGGCGAAGTAATAGAACGCCCCGCCCGCCCGATAAAAATTTTTGACATAGAGGTCACAAAGACTAATGACAAAATCCTAATACAAACCTCCTGCTCCAAAGGCACATATATCCGCAGTCTATGCGCCGACATCGGAGAGGCATTGGGCTGTGGTGCAACCATGGGTGAGCTGACACGTACTCGTAGCGGCTCATTTCATATAGAAAATGCCATCACAATTGATAAGTTAAAAACCATTGACATCCATGACATACTGCTTCCCATAGACAAGCTCCTCCCCTACCCTACCGTCACAGTCCCGACGGAAGCCCTGCCACGCGCATTAAACGGCAACCCTCTCACACTAAACATCTCCCTCCCGCCTACAGAAAAACTCTGGCTAAAATCACCCGCCGCCCCCTACCCCCTCATAGGCCTCTACTGCGTAAAAGACAACACTCTGCGTTCGGAGGTTATGCTGTGAAAAACATAGTCACCATAGGCAAATTTGAAGGTATGCATCTAGGACACCGGGCACTACTCACAGAACTAATCCACATAGCAAATAGAAAAAACCTCATCCCCACCACTATCATCTTTGACCCACATCCATACAAGCTCCTGCATGACTCCACATACAAGCCTCTCTTTACCCCACACGAGCGCGATGGAATGCTGAAAAAATTCGGAATCCAAAATATAATAACCCTACCATTCAAAAAAATGGCAAATATGGAGCCAATCTGTTTTTGCAAAGAGCTTGCGCAATTAGCAGATATAGTTGTGGTTGGGGAAAATTTTCGCTTTGGCAAAGACCGAAAGGGTACAATCGAAACCCTTTTGCAATTTGGATTTGAGATTAAAACCGTGGGGCTGCGCCCCGACCAAAACCTTAACGTTTTGAGTACATCAAAGGTGCGCGAGTTATTAGCGGAGAGCAAACTCGCCGAGGCCGCAGAGATGTTAGGATTTTCGTTTTTTATTGAGGGTATCGTAACAAAGGGACGACAACTTGGTCGTGTGTTGGGATTTCCTACACTTAATATTTATCCGACAAAAGAAAAATTTTTGCCCGCCTTTGGTGTGTACGAAACACGCATATATATAGACGGAGGCGAGCCACTGCAAGGACTTACAAATGTGGGGCTAAGGCCAACGGTAGAAACCGCAACTTCTACCATCTCTGTAGAAACACATATCCCCACGCTCATAGCAAAACCGAATGAGATGTACAATCGCCATATCAAGGTGGATTTTATCCGCTTTATCCGAGCAGAACGCCGCTTTGACAGTACCGAAGAATTACAAGTACAAATAAAAAAAGATATTGAGGAGCTTCAAAAATGAAAAAAGTAACAGATGATTTGAATTTTTACCAAGGCAATGACCCGCGAGAGCTTGTACATGAGTTTGGCAGTCCGCTGTATGTTTACAACGAAAACATCTTCCGCACACGTTGTCGAGAGATGCTCAACCTTAGCAGTTACCCAAAATTTGCAGTAAATTATGCGATTAAAGCAAATACAAATTTAACATTGCTCCGTATTGCACGAGAAGAAGGTTGTCGTGCGGATATAAGTAGCCAAGGTGAGGCTGTGGCGGCGATGGCGGCAGGCTTTACATCCGAAGAAATGCTGTTTGTCGTAAACAATGTCTCGGAGGATGAGCTTCGTTTTGCTGCTTCGCTTGGCATGACGATTAGTGTGGATTCTCTTTCCCAACTGGATACCCTTGGTCGTGTTAACCCCGGCGGGCGGATTGCGTTACGTTTTAACCCCGGCATAGGCGGCGGACATCATGAGAAGGTAGTAACCGGCGGCGACGGAACAAAGTTTGGCATAATGCCCGAATACATCCCGCAGGTCAAGGAGCTTTTGGCAAAACACGACCTTAAATTGATTGGAATAAATCATCATATAGGCTCACAAAACTGGGGCGATATATATCTCGACGGTGTAAATGTCTTATTAAAAATAGCACGGGAGTTTGATGAGTTGGAGTTTGTAGACCTCGGCGGCGGTTTTGCTATCCCCTACCACAAACAAAGCGGTGAGAAGCCGTTGGATTTGCAAATGGTAGGCAAAACCCTTGACAAGCTTCTTACAAAATTTGCAGAAGAATACGGCAAGCAAATCATGTTTTTTATAGAACCGGGTCGTTATATTGTTGCGGAATGCGGAGTGCTTCTCGGCACTGTGCATTCCGAAAAAACCTGCGGCGAGGCACGTTACGTAGGTACAGATATGGGTTTTTCTGTATTCAAACGCCCCACACTCTACGACTCCCATCATGATATTGAGATTTACCGCCAAAAAGGCGGTGAGGCATTCGGAAAAAATCAAGTGACAAATATAGTAGGCAACCAATGCGAATCAGGCGACTATATAGCCAAAGAGCGCGAACTGCCGCCACTCATAGTAGGTGATGTGGTTGGCGTAATGGACACCGGCGCGTATGGCTACTCCATGAGCTGTGTATACAATCACCGCGCCCGCCCCGCTGAGGTGCTAATCCAACTC
>WRGY01000005.1 GCA_009786925.1 Defluviitaleaceae bacterium
GTGCAAGCCCAAGTGCCTTTCCCGCCGCAAAACGGTGTTTGTGCATCAGCTCGTTATAAATATCCGTAAACGAAATCTGCTCCATAAGTCTCGCAGATGTCTCCATTGTGGATTTTGCCGTTGCATTGTAGCGGAATCCGCCTGTGTCGCTCACAATCCCCGCATATATCGCCGCCGCTATGTCATGTGTAGAAGTCGTGAGTTGCTCTATGACTTCAAACACCATTTCGCTGGCAGAAGAAGCCTCGGGGTCGATATAATTGTAATCCGCAAAGCCAATGTTTGTGTTGTGATGGTCTATGCAAATGGTTGTCTTTGCGCGTTCAAAAACCGCCTTGTTAGGTTCGCCAAGGCGTGCGGAGTCTGCGCAGTCGAGTGCGACAAAAATCTCCGGTTGCAATGATTCTTTTTCGCCCGAGAACAAAAATTCTTTACCCGGGATAACCTTGAATTTGCGTGCATATGGCTCAAGCAGTACCTGCACGTTTTTTCCCATCTTATGTAGCGCGAGCGCAAGCGCGAAACATGAGCCTATGCTGTCGCCGTCCGGGCCGACATGACCCGCCACGATAAAATCATTACCCTCACGGATAATTTGCAAAATTTCATCCAAAATAAACACGCCTTTTATTAGACTTTTGCGCAACTGTTATTTATTGCACTAACCACGGCTTTTAGAGCCGAGTTAGTTGTACTGCGGCTGATGCCCGCACCAAAAAACATCTGACCTTCAAGAAGAATCCCTGCATATGTGATGGCGCGTGCTTTCGCGCCTTCGCCCACGTCGAGGGAGTGCTGACTGTAGTGGGTGATTTCGAAAGAAACACCATACGCGGCGGTGAAGGCTTGGCAAAATGCCTCGATTACACCATGCCCCTGTCCTCTGATTTCTGTCACATTACCCTCATGCTGTATTTTGCAAGCAAGCGAACATGACTCATCATCCTGAACAAAATCCTGTTTGGAAATAAATTTGTATGTGGTCTCCAGATTGACATATGTTTTTGTAAACAGTTCATAGATTTCTTTTGAAGAAATTTCTACCGCGTTTCTGTCAGAAAACGCTGTGACAACAGGCCCGAAATCGCGTTGCAACAGCTTTGGCAAAATAACGCCATATGAAGTCTCTAAAATATATGCCGCACTACTGCTGCCTGACTGACTATTGACACGGATAATCGGTTCATAGCCGCGCCCCACATCGGCGGGGTCGATGGGCAGATATGGCACTTCCCAAAAATCATCAGCTCGTGCGGCCATCCCTTTGCGAATCGCGTCCTGATGTGAGCCGGAAAACGCCGTAAACACTAACTCTCCCGCATATGGATGACGTGGACTGACGAGAAGGTGCGTCATTTTTTCATAAATTGCGATTGCCTCGTTTATGTCAGAAAAGTCAAGCCCCGGGTCTATGCCTTGGGAATATAAATTCATCGCAAGGGTGATGAGGTCGGCATTGCCTGTGCGCTCACCGTTACCGAAGAGTGTGCCTTCTACACGGTCTGCTCCCGCGAGCAGACAAAGCTCGGTAGCGGCAACACCTGTACCGCGGTCGTTATGTGCGTGTAGGCTGACTGTGATTTTGTCTCGGTTTTTTAGCTTGCCACAGGTGTACTCAATGAGGTCTGCATGAGCGTTTGGTGTAAGCGACTCTACTGTAAAAGGCAGATTGATGATGGTTTTATACCCTTCCCATGCAGAAATCACGGCATTGCAAACCTCGATTGCAAAATCCGGTTCTGTTTGCGAAAAACACTCCGGAGAATATTCGAATGTAAACTCTCCTCGCCCATCAGCCAGTTTGGCAAACAATTCCGCACCAAAAACCGCAAGCTTGACCGTCTCTTCTTTAGTATTGCCAAAAACAGTCTCTCTAAAAAGCGGAGATGTTGCGTTATACAGATGTACTGTTGCTTTTTTCGCGCCCTCAAGCGAGTCAAAAGTCCTGCGGATAACCTCTTCTCGCGACTGTGTGAGTACCTGGATTGCCACATCGTCAGGGATGAGATTTTTTTCAATCAATGTACGTACAAATAAAAATTCGCTCTCCGAAGCAAAGGGAAAGCCGACCTCAATTTCTTTAAATCCGATTTTCACCAAAAAGGCAAAAAATTCTAATTTTTGCTCCAGTGTCATAGGCGTAACCAAAGACTGGTTTCCATCGCGCAAGTCTACACTGCACCATATGGGAGCAGAGGTTAGACGTTTGCTTGGCCATGTGCGCTGTGGAAAGTCGATGACAGTGTCGGCGCGGTATTTTTTATGATTCATTTTTTTACTGCCTCCAGCACAAGTTTACCCATTTCTTTTGTACCAACAAGGCGTTTGCCTTCGGACATGATGTCACCTGTGCGAACACCGCTGTTTAGTACCTTGGTTACGGCATTTTCTATGGCTTTTGCTTCCTTTTCCAGTCCAAAAGTATATTGCAACATCATAGCCGCCGAAAGAATCGTAGCAATCGGATTAGCTTTGTCTTGCCCTGCAATATCCGGCGCAGAGCCATGAATCGGCTCATACATACCAAAATTGTCCTTGTTTAAACTGGCAGAGGGTAACATTCCGATAGACCCTGTAATTTGGCTCGCTTCGTCAGAAAGAATATCCCCAAACATATTGGTCGTTACCATTACATCATAAGAACCCGGGTCGCGGATAATCTGCATTGCCGCATTATCAATATACAAATGGTCGAGTGCAATATCGGGATAATCTTTTGCAACTTCTAAAATCACCTCGCGCCAAAGTCGCGATGATTCTAATACATTTGCTTTATCTACGTTTGTGAGTTTTTTCCCGCGTTTGCGTGCCATCTCAAATGCTGTGATTGCAATACGACGTACTTCTTCTGTTGCATACATCTCTGTATCCCAAGCAGCAAGCCCAAGTTCTGTATCTCTACGCCCTCTGTCGCCAAAATACATACCACCCGTAAGCTCGCGCACAATCATAATATCAATGCCACCCGCCACAATATCTGCACGTAGCGGACAAGCCTCTTTTAATGCATCATGCAAAACCGCAGGGCGCAAATTTGCATAAAGCCCAAGTGCAGAACGAAGCCCAAGCAGTGCGCGCTCCGGGCGTTTGTCACCGGGCAAGACATCCCACTTCCAGCCACCCACAGCACCCAAAAGTACTGCATCGCTGTTTTTGCATACCTCTACAGTCTCGGCTGGTAGTGGCTCACCCGTCTTGTCGATAGCAATACCACCCGCAAGCACCTCCGTAAATGTAAACGTATGCCCAAAAAGCTCACCGATTTTTTCCAGCACCTTGATTGTTTCTGCAACAATCTCAGGGCCTATTCCATCCCCCGGAATTGTTGCTATTTTGTAGTTAGCCATTTTATGCCACCCCTAATTTTTTCTTAGTACGTTCAACCAATCCACCCGCTGCCATTAGCTCTTGCATAAAAGCAGGGAAGGGTTCTGCTTGGTATGTTTCATTGGATTTGAGATTAGTGATTTTGCCTGTGGTAAAGTCAATTTCCACTTCATCGCCTGCACCTATTGCTTTTGCGGCTTGTGGGCATTCCAATATTGGCAAGCCTATATTTATCGCATTACGGTAAAAAAT
>WRGY01000006.1 GCA_009786925.1 Defluviitaleaceae bacterium
GTGGGTGCGGGAGGCATACGGCTCATGCCATCCCCCATGGCGGAGCCGTTCGAAATAGTGCAAAGGATAGAGGGTGATGACAGATTTGTCATTAGTTTTTTTCCCACCGCCAGCGAAATCCGCCCTGTTACGCGCCGCGCTTCATTTGTCAACACATCAGTCATAATAATAGACAACAACGACCAAGTCCTGACCCCCGCGCTAAACTATCTTTCCCCGGAACAAAGGACACAGGTAGAATTTTTGACAGAACACTTTCTCGACAATAGAAGGCTTTTTGAAAACAACCAAATGCAACGTGTCAGCGGAAGTAGCGGGACATTTTATTTGATGGCAGACAGCATCTTTTTTCCTGACGGAAATATGTCCACCCTTATGTACACAGATGTAACACCGGCTATGGATTTCACAAACAGCATGAACCAAATCCTGGGCGCGTTGCTCGTAATATCAGGTCTGTTTAGCCTCGTCACTTCCATCGTAATGTCCACACGTTTTAAGCGGGCAATAGTCCGTCTTTGCAACCACGCAGAAAAGATAGGCCGTGGCAACTTTAATGCGCGAGCGGGAGAATTTAAAGATGCAGAATTTACCCGTCTGTCAAACAGTATGCGAGACATGGCAGAAATGTTGCAAAACTACGAAAACAAGCAAAAACAATTTTTCCAAAACGCCTCGCACGAGCTACGTACACCACTCATGTCCATACAGGGTTACGCCGTGGGCATAAACCGCGACGTTTTTTCAAAAGAAGAGGCAACAAACATCATACTGTCAGAGAGCGAAAAAATGGCTCGATTAGTGGACGAGCTGCTATATATCTCCAGGATGGACAGCATAAAAGAAGTAAAAAAAGAAGAAGTAAATCTCTCAAACCTATTGCAAGACTGTTGCGAAAGAATAAAACCTACAGAAAAGCAAATAAACCTAACCACCCAAAAATTATCCATATACACAGACGAAGAAAAACTGGAACGCGCCATCATAAACATCCTGTCCAATGCCATCCGCCACGCAAAAAGCACAATAACCGTAACCCTCACATCAGAAGCCCAAAACGTTATAATAACAATCAGTGACGACGGAGAAGGCATCGCCCCCGAAGCCCTTGCTCACATCTTCGAGCGTTTCTACAAGGGTGAAAACGGCAACCACGGCCTCGGTCTCGCCATCAGCAAAGACATAATAAAAAGCCTCGGCGGCAAAATCACAGCAAAAAATAATAATGGAGCAGTGTTTACGATAACATTTTACACTACAGTTCCCATATAAATATATCCCTTTCGTTGCGGCGCATTTGATTCTTTAATAAATTGGAAATTATCGCTTTCCTCTGCAATATGGCAAAGAGCTATCCCCATGTCTATACGAACCATCTCATTAAACATAAGCCCCAGCAGAGGATTTAGCTTTTTACAATAACAATGGATTTTGCCATTTTGAGCGATAAAATACCAATTTTGCATGTTTACGGCACTGGGCGCAAGCCGAGCGGCTTCTATTCGTCTATCATTACCCTCGCTTATCTCCGGCAAGGGTTTTCTTTTGAATTTGGAAATATCCCTGTGCAGGGCTTCAGTAGGCTTTCCAAAAGCCATAGAAATAACATGGGGCAATGTTGACTCTATTTTTTCACCGGGTTTTGAAGCCCCCAGCCAGCAGGTGCCAATTCCCGATTCCGAAAAATATAAGTCCAGTTGTTGACCAATAAAGCCAATATTTTCAGCAGCACCGTCTTTTCCCTCACTACCAAAAGTTAAAAAATGTGGAGACTTAACGCCTAATATACCCTTGGTTTTGCTTATTATTTCAACAGAGTATTGTATTTCCGGGTACAATGGTTTTACGTTTAGTATCCGAGTTTTTATGCTTTCAATGATTTCGGAATCCAGCGGTGTACTATCGTATTTTCTTACTGACTTCCGTTTGCGGATTATCTCTTTCATATTTTAATACTCCTTCATTATTTTAATGCAAAAAAAAGAAGCGGACAATTTGAGCCGCTTCTTTAAAAAAGTTAGTCTTGAGCAAGGAATCTTTCTACATCCATCAATAGCTTAACTTCATCGCCAACTTTGCCGATGTTGCGCACAAACTGGTTGGCATAACTTAGCTTCGCGCTTGGTGGTGGTGCAATCCTGTCACTTGGAATTATAGCTGTTTCTTGTACCGCATCCACTATTATTCCGAGAGTGTAGTCATTATAGCTTAGTACGATTATGCATGTTTCTTCGTCATGTTCCTTTGGCTCTTTACCAAAACGTTTGCGCACGTCCAATACGCCGATTAGGTCGCCACGAAGGTTAATTATACCTTCGATAAAACTTGGCATTTCGGGTACCTTTGTTATTGATTGCATCTTGATAATTTCTTTTACAAATGCAATTTCTACACCGTAGTCCTCGTCTTCGATGGCAAATGTGAGGTATTGGTCCTTTATTGTGTCATCGTGACGTTCTGATTCAAATAAATTTTGCTCCATGGACTTATCCTCCTTATTTGTCAAAGAATCCTGCAACATCAATGATTAGGCTGATGTCACCGTTACCGAGAAGTGTACAGCCGCTGAGGCCGCGCACTTTTTTAAAGTATTTTGGCATTGATTTTACTACAGCTTGTTGTTGTCCTATCAGGTCATCCACGAGCAGACATACTACATGTTCGCCGTTTTCGAGCATGATTAACGTACCTTCGCATACATCGGTAACTGCACCGTCTATGTTGAAAAATTCGTGTAGGCGCACTATATTAAATATTTCGCCGCGCTCGGTAATCATTTCGTTTCCACTCGGGTCTGTGAAAAGATTTTCCGGCTGTGCTTTAAAAGATTTAATAATGTGGACAATCGGAATTGTGTATTGCGCACCCGCAACGAGAACGCTCATACCTTCAATGATCGCAAGCGTGAGCGGAATTTTCAACGTAAATGTTGTACCCTCGCCAGGGACGGAGTCCACCAGTGCCGTACCGCCTACGATTTCGAGATTGCTGGAAACAACGTCCATTCCAACACCACGACCCGAAAAGGCAGTTACTTGTTCATTCGTGGAAAATCCGGGCAAGAAGATGAATTGTTGGATTTCCCTATCTGTATATTCAGCGTCCGGTCTAGTCGTTAAACCATTAGCTTTAGCTTTTTTAAGCACCTTTTCGGTGTTAATGCCACGGCCGTCATCCTTTATTATGATTAATACGTCGCCGCCTGCGTTTTTAGCCTCTAATAATACGCGAGCTTTCGGTGACTTATCTGTTTTTGCGCGCTCTTCTTTTAGTTCTATGCCATGGTCTATAGAGTTGCGGATTATGTGCATGATGGGGTCTGCGATATGTTCTATAATGTTTTTGTCTACTTCTGTTTCTTCACCAACGATGTCGAGTTGCACGTCTTTATCGAGTTGACGACACATATCGCGCACTATGCGATGCATCCTAAAGAATGTGGCTGAAAGGGGTACCATTCGCATACCCATTACTGTTTGCTGCAGGTTAGAAATTATCTTGCGGAGTTGTCGGGTTTCTTTGTTGAAACTTTCTAGTTGCAGACCGTCCAACTCAGAGTTTTGTGTTACCATTGCTTCTGATATTACAAGTTCGCCCATCAGATTAAGCAGAGCGTCCAGTTTGTTTACGTTTACACTTATCATATGGGATGCGGCACCCTTTTTCTGTGCAGCATCTGCCGCGGCTTCTGCCATTGGTGGTGGAGCCA
>WRGY01000007.1 GCA_009786925.1 Defluviitaleaceae bacterium
AATCGAGCTTGCATTGCAAAAATCGGGGATTTTGAAAGAGAAGGCAAAGCAGAAACAAATCCGTGCGGGCGGTGATAAAACAAGGGGCGGAGCGGTTATGACCAAAACATCTACTTCTGAAAATGAGTCGATGGGAGTACGAAGAATCTTGGCCGCAGAGGCAGGTGTCGGCGAAGGGACGTTTAGCCGCTACACGCAAATCCAAAAAGAGGGCAGTCCCCTCCTTGCAGAAAAAGTAAAGAGCGGCGAAATCAAAATCGGCACCGCCCACCGCCTTCTTGGAAAGGAGCTAATCAAGCAACTAAAAATCGCTGATGGGATGTACAGATTTATCAAAGAAAACATCCCTCTGGAGGACGACGATGAAACAAATCGAGCAATCTACCAAGGTCTGCATGACCTGCAAAAAAAATTAGAGGAGGTGAAGGCATGGACTTTAGGGACGTAATACCGCCGCTTTCGCAAGAAGAATATCTGCAACTGGAACAAAACATCCTCACATATGGCTGTCGCGATGCGATTGTCAAATGGAAAGGTGTAATCATCGACGGTCACAACCGCCACAAAATTTGCACAGAACATAATATCCCCTATGCGACAGAGAACAAAAATTTTGCATCTAAGCGGGATGCTGTTTTGTGGATTTTGCAAAACCAGCTGGGGCGGCGCAATCTTTCTGACGCGGCAAGAATCGAAATAGCTCTGCAAAAGGCGGCGTTGGCAAAAGACAAAAAAGGGGCTGTGCGCAAAGCCGTAGCGCGTGACGCGGGTGTATGTGAGCAGACCGTACAAAAGTATATGAAAATCAAAGAAATCGCCGACCCCAAGACCCTCGAACGCCTAAAAAAAGGCGATGCAAGAATAGGCACGACCCACCGCGCAATGAAAATCACCACCATCCGCAAAATATGCACCCCCGCCCAGCTCGAAAAAATAAACAAGGGCTTCCGCCCGAGGACGGCAAAATCCATACAGGATAATATCGCAATAATCGGCAGGCTGTACGACAGCATATTGCACAATCTCCATTTGATTGCAGAGGAAGATGCGGCCAGCGTAAAAAAATTTTTCACAAAGCAACACAAACTATTGTTCAGCTTGGGTGTTGACAACGTATGTTCGGTATGATATTTTTAAGTCGCTATAGCAAATATTAAAAAATATCAAAAAAAGAAAAGGAGAAAAACTCATGAAAAACACAGAAATTACAGAAATTACAGAAATGCAAGCACAGGTAGGTATCAATGCAACTTCAACAGGCATACAGGCACCGTGCGGGTGGAACTTCAACTCTGCTGTAACACCCCAAAGCATCGGAGCAGAACCGGCAAGGAATCCTGCTTCTGCCGCAGAAGCAGACAGTGGCTCGAGTGCTATAATCAGAAGTTGGTCGCCACAGCTTGTAAGACGAGCAGCAAGTGCCACCATTAATGATTATTGGAATCCTGTCCGCATAGGTACAGGCTTTACCAACAGCCCGAATGGCTCTATTTCGATAGGTCGCAATGCATCCGGGGGAAATCATTCGATTGCTATCGGGCCCAATACTCGTGCCAATGGGTCACATTCGTCCATAGCAATGGGACCGGGCGCAATCGCAAGTGGCGAAGGTGACATTGTTATCGGTGGAGGCGCAACAACATCCCATTTAGGGGGCATGAATACAGCAATCGGCAAACAAGTCAGGTCTACCCACAGCGACGCAGGAGTATTCGGCAGAAGTGCCACTTCTCGTGCCAACAACCAAATCGTACTCGGCAGACCGGGTATATCGACGGTAGGATTTTCTGCATGGTCTAATGTATCCGACCGCAGGGACAAAAAAGATATAAGTCCCCTAAGCTATGACCCTGTAGCTTTTGTAAAAGGGCTACAACCCAAGCAGTACAGATACGACATCCGTCAGTGCTACAGGCATATCGAAGAAATCACAGAGGATGAGTTTGACGCGCTTCCCGAGTACGAAAAACGTCACCGTATTATATCTATGCCTGTGTTTGGGCTAAGGCTCAATGGCGATGACGGTGAGGAGGGTCAACTTATCGAGGGTGTCGAGTGGATAGAAGAGTACGCCTATCTTGGAATTAAACCCAAGGAAGAAGAGCCGACATGCCTCGAAAGTCTCAAAGGCGGTCTGTCTGTAAAAGCCATGAATTTAGGAGAAATCCCGAGATTTACTACACTAAACGAAGTGGTAGAAACAATGGAAAGCCCATTGCGTCCTACACTAAGGACAACGTTTTTCCGCGATTATTACGAAGCATTGGCCGCGTGGAAGCTGTCCAAATGCAAAAATCCGCAAGCACTGACAGCCGTAGAAGCCGCGTTGCCGCTATGCGACCCTTATTGTTATCCTCTCGAAGCTCTAAGGGACGAAGAGGGCAACATCATCACCAACAACAAAGGCGAGTGGGTGTTTGCCCAAGACGAAGATGGCAACTGTACGTTAACATGGCCGTTCCCGAGAAAAGCCTCGGAGTTTGACCCTGTGCGGGTGCGGGTGCGCACGGCATACTTCCATATAGTAGAGGACGAGCCTGACGGAAGCCTCGCGGGCAAACGCCTCCACAACGGATTTATTGCGCAGGAAGTAGAAGAGCTTGCGACATCCATGGGCTTTGATTTCTCCGGTGTTCAGTATTTTGGGCATCATAAGGACGAAAACGGAGTGCCTCTGGGTGATGATGTCTACGCACTTGCCACAGAAGAAATGACCGCACCGGTGGTAGCTACTTTGCAGCATTTGTTAAACAAGGTAGATGAATTAGAAATGCGGTTGGCCAACAACAAGAACTAATGTTTATTGCACTTGTCCAAAAGCTTGCGGAAGAACTATTGTTTTGTGCTCTTCCGCAAGCCTAACTTAAAAATAGGCGATAGGAGATGAAAACATGAATCCAAAAATACTCAAATACCCGAGCGGCCAAACACATGTCGCATGGGACGAAATACCCGGCGCGTCGTCATATCTATTAAAGCTATGTGACGCAGAAACACCGGATGTGTATGTAGATACAGAAGTACAAACCCCGGAGCATATATGCGAAGAAGATTTCGACAAAGAATCCGTTAGGGTAATCATATCAGCGCTTGATGACAAAGGCGCAGAGCTTGATGTATTCAGCGAGGTCATAGCAATAGCCATGTCGTCGGATACCCATGCAAACGTAATCAGCAATCCGTTTAACCTAAACTTTAATGCCGAAGAATCTGTCAACCTAAACACAGGCGCGGCAGTGTATAAGACAAATGTATTAACACTACCCGGACGCGGTGGGTTTGATTTTAACCTTGATTTGATATATGATTCTTCCGAGGCGGAGATACGTAAGCCTGCGCTTTACGGTGGGTCTCAAACAACAGACCGTTCTCGGTGGCACGATTTGGGCGTAGGTTGGCGGTTTGACTTGCCCTATATCAACAGAAGCAGCAGTATACTCTATTTGCCGGGCAGAGGGTCTTTTCCGTTTTGGGGATTTACCTTTGCAGACCGTTCCCTTCAAGACATGAGATTAGGAAGCGGAGGCAGCTTTACAAGCGGAAATCTGCGCACCACAATCATGTTGCAATTCCACAATGGAACAAGCTACTTTTTCTATCGTCAGTTGATTATCGGCATGGCAGACCGATATGGCAACACCATCCGCTTTGAGTATGAAGCCGCACCTTTGCAACCGGCAGGTCGCAGACTCACAAGAATCATAGACACAAACG
>WRGY01000008.1 GCA_009786925.1 Defluviitaleaceae bacterium
AAACACACCCTTTCTTACCGTGCCGCCGTTCATATTGCATGTGCTGTTGGTTATTTTAAGTCGATTGCTTGATTGCTATTGTCGACACGCCCTAGTAGATTTGCAAATAAATGATATAATAGACAAAGAAACGTATGAAAGTAAATTTGCAGATTTGACAGCTTCTTTGACGCATGTATCCGATGAGAAGGAAAAACTCAAAAGTATAGCGGATAATGAAACGAGTGTAAAAAGCCGTATTGAGACTTTTCGGCGATTCTTAGAACAGAACGAGGTCATATCAGAATTTGACCGCAATGTTTTTGAAAGCATAGTTGAAAAGGTAGTGGTTGGAGGCGTTGATGAAGATGGAAACAAAGACCCTTATCTGCTCACGTTCATCTATAAAAATGGCAGTACCGATACGCTTAATGGTAGCAATTATAAAGCACGGCGGAAAAACGAAAAAAAGTGCATCGGGACACAGTCTGAAAAATTGTGTCCCGATACAACGAACGCAGTAAAAGAATTGTATCCTAATCATTATGACAATGAAGGTGGAGACAAGTGTTCTATTGGTAAGAAAGGGAAAGGTGAATATGTAATGAACTTCCGTAAAGATTTTATCTGGGGGGCGGCGACAGCGGCGTTCCAAATCGAAGGTGCGGCATATGCCGATGGAAAGGGTGCATCTGTGTGGGATGCATTCTGCGAACAACCGGGAAAAGTGTTTGGTGGTCATGATGGACTGGTAGCGTGTGACCATTACAATCGTTACAAAGAGGATGTCGCCACCATGAAGGAAATCGGAATCAGCGCGTATCGATTTTCTATTTGTTGGCCGAGGATTATGCCGCATGGTATGGGTAGGGTCAATGAAAATGGCATCAAATTTTATTCAGATTTGATTGACGAACTTTTGAAAAACAATATAACACCATATGTTACGCTTTTTCATTGGGATTATCCATATGAACTCTTTTGTCGTGGCGGATGGCTTAATCCCGATAGCCCAAAATGGTTTGGGGACTATGCCGAGGTATGTACTAAAGCGTTCGGCGATAGGGTGCAAAATTTTATTACGATAAATGAGCCACAATGTTTTATTGGGCTTGGACATCGGGTGGGGGTACATGCGCCGGGCATTGTTTATCCATTGAAGGACTGTTTGCAAATGGGTCATCATGTGCTTATGGGGCATGGCCTCGCAGTGCAAGCCATCCGTGCAAATGCGAAAAACAGCAGTGTAGGCTATGCACCCACAGGTAGTTTTTATTATCCGAATACGGAGTCACAAAAGGATATAGAAGCTGCTAAAAAAGCGACTTTTTCTGTGACGACGGATAGGTGGTTTTTTAGCTCTGCATGGTGGAGCGACCCTGTTTTTTTAGGAAAGTATCCTATGCCAACAGGCGATGAAAAAGATATGGATGTTTTTAAGACATTCATCGCAAATGTAAAAGAAAGTGACATGGCATTAATAAAACAGCCGCTGGATTATTATGGGCAAAATTGCTATGACACTGCGCCGATAGAGCATCAAGACAATGAGCCGGGCTATAGAGCGTCAGAGTTTCCGATTGGGCATCCTAAGACTGCAATCGGCTGGCCTATCACGCCCGAGGGATACTATTGGATGCCAAAATTTTTGCATGAGCGGTACAAGCTCCCCGTTCTGATAACAGAAAGCGGGATGTCCTCGCATGATGCGGTTTCTCCCGATGGCGGTGTCCACGATGTTACGCGGATAGATTATATACGCTCTCATCTGCAAAGCTTAGAAAAAGCCGCCGCAGACGGTGTGGACATATTGGGGCATTTTTACTGGAGTCTCTTGGACAACTTTGAATGGGCGAAGGGATATAACGATAGGTTTGGATTGGTTTATGTAGATTATGCGACGCAAAAGCGAACATTAAAGGACAGCGCGCTCTGGTATAAAAAATTAATTGCCGAATTTGCTAACAATAAATAATGCCGCGCCTGCGATTAACAACGATAGAGTCGCTGTAGCGGCGGCTTTGGTTAGAGGGGTGTCTTGGGGGGTAGGGCAGGTGTCTTTTGATGGGAGAAGGGGCTGAGGCGCGTATTCATAAAAAGTGGGTGCAAATACTGATACGACCTCGGCTTCTTCTTGTGGCAAGATTTCTTCATCTTCTTCTGCCGGCAGTTGTCTAAAAATATACTCCACAAGTGCGGCAGTGTCGGAAAAAATAGCCCCGCGTGGCGCGGTAAAAAGCACCGAAACAATTACATCCAGCCCATCATAGGAAGCATATGTCACAAGCGTATGTTGTGCAGCATTTGTAAATCCTGTTTTTCCGCCTATTATGCGGGGGTTGTATTCTGCTTGGGTGGGGCGCACCATTAGATTAGAATTTCGCATAAGACGCGGGTATTCGTGGATTTCTGTGGGCGGCAGGGTGAAATACGGCGTTGCGATGATGTCTACAAAAATGGGATGTTTAATTGCTTCTCGCATGATGAGTGCGATGTCGTAAGCCGTTGTAAATTGGCCGTCACCCGGTAGCCCGCAGGGGTTTACAAAGCGCGTATTGTATGCACCGAGTTCTGCGGCTCGGCGATTCATTAGTTCAACAAAACCAGGTATGTCGCCTCCGATAAACTCTGCTAACGCACGCGCTACATCGTTTGCCGATGGCAACATGATAGCGTATAGGGCTTCCATAGCTGTCATACTCTCGTTTTCGTGCATTCCCAGCCGACCAGCATAATGCGGTAGGGTGACGGCGTTTTCTGACAAAACAAATCGCCTGTTTAAATCATCCACAAGCTCGATGGTTAAAAGTGCGGTCATTATTTTTGTAATGCTTGCGGGATAACGGCGCGAAAACCCATCGTTTTCGTATAAAACAGCACCCGTTTCTATACATAAAACAAGAACAGAGCCTGCATTATATTGTACGTCAGAAACACGGATGCCTGTCTTGTCATACCCATAGGAAAAATAATCATCGGCGAAAGTAGGCGTAATAAATATGAACAGTACTAAAAATACGGTGCATAGCTTTTTCATACAACACTTCCTTTATAGATTGTCTGTATTAAAACATACAGACGTGCTTGTCGCAAGGTTGTAAACATTACCGTAAAAGGTTAAAATATCCAAAAATACTAAGGAGTGGATGATATGACAGTGTTTGAGGCAATTCACAAACGTTATACGCATAAGGAGGCTTTTTTGCCTGATGAAGTACCGCTTGCTGATTTGGAAGTGATTGCTCGTGCCGGTATTGCTGCGCCCAGCGGGGTAAACAGGCAGAGTGTGCGTCTCGTGATTTTGCAAAACCGTGAAGAGCTCGCACCCATATGTGCCGCGTCTCCCGCAATTGGCTTGGAGACTGCATCTTCTGCCATTGCTGTGCTTACTGATAAAACGGTAACGCCTAAAGGCGAAATTAATTTTGAAAAGGAAGACTATGCCGCGGCTGTACAAAACATGCTCCTTGCGGCTACGGCGTTGGGTTACTCCTCTCAGTGGTTGGACAGCCCATATTTTGATGCAGAAAAAGAAAAAGCCACACGCGCAGTGTTGGGCGCACCCGATACATTTCACTTGTGGGCTACACTTCCTATAGGCAAGCCAAAAGGCAAAGGCTCACGCAGGGATAAGCTCCCATTTGAAAAGAGAGTGTCTTTTGGCAAATTCTAATTAAAAATATTTTCTGTCAAGTCCACGGTAAGAAATCGCTTCGGCTATATGCTCGATAGTAATATCGGGCTTGTCGGCGAGGTCTGCGATGGTGCGGGCTATTTTTAATATTTTGTGATAAGC
>WRGY01000009.1 GCA_009786925.1 Defluviitaleaceae bacterium
AAATTACTCTAATCGGTAATTTTGCAAACGCGGGAGAAGTTACAATCGGTGGTGGCGACGGCCCGTGGACAACATTTTTTGCACAAGAAGCAAACGGTGATTTCGAGATTGTAAGGATTTTGCCTGATGATGTTGTTTCTGCGGCAGGTTCTCGCGGACATCTCCGCTTGGGCGGCGACGCAGGGATTAATGTTACTTTCTACGAAATCGAATTTAGACGCACAGGCGGCGAAGAAGCAGAAGAAGCACCCGCGGAAGATGATACTCCCGAAGAGGTTGCACAGCCTGAGCCAACCCCGGAACCCGTACCGGCAGGTATGCCTGACGGCTATGTATACTCCATGGCTCATGACCCATATATCCAAGGTCTTGCGTCAGGTACGGTGACAGACCTTTCAGGTTCGGCAGGTCTGCGCATATTCAACCACACCTACGGCCAAGGTACTGCCATAGGTACAATCGGTATGCGTGACGGACAGCGTTATATTCGCGTCAGCGGAAGGACATTCCAAAACGACGGACTCCTTCTGGTTAATGAGCTTATACAATTTGAACAAAACGATACAATCACAATCGAGGGTATGTTTGACAACATCGCTTATGAAGATGGTGAGTGGTTTGTTGCGTTCTTAAACGCAAACAACAACGGCTGGAGCGACATCGTACAACAAGACAGATGGGCGATGTGCCAAGATGTAGAGCCGGGAGAAACCCTCGGCACAGGCGAAGGCCCATTCCATTTCCGCCTGCGCAGAAACCTCGGTGCGCCGCGTGTACCGCTGGGTCAAATAACCGAAGAAGGCGAAATGGCAGCGGGTATCCGCCTCCAAACAAACCGCTCTATCGGCGACTATGACACATCCGACCTGCTTATTTTTAATGTAACAGTAGAAAGACGTTAAGTAAAAAACCAAATTTAAAAAAGGAATGAAATGTAATGAAAAAAGTAATTGTATTAGCAATGATTTTGGCAATTGCGGTATTCACCGCTTGCGGCAACGATACCGCACCCGCAACTACACCGACACCCGCAGAAACACCCGCACCCACTCCTGAGCCTACTCCCGAGCCGACACCCACTCCGGAACCGACCCCGGAGCCGGAACCCGAGCCGGAAGAGCCTGTTGAAACAGGTGTAAACGCAGGATTTATGCGTGATGGTGGTGCAGGTAGTGGTCTTGACCTCATTATCGGTGCAGGTACGGATGTATGGCCTTTCGCGGCCAGCCAACCATACGGCGGTCGTGCGTTTGAGCCTATCGCAGGTGCAACCTATCGGATTACCTATGTTGTACAATCCGATGGCGAAGATGGCGCACCCGGCTGGCGTGTACGTTGGATGACAAGCGGTTATGATTATCCAAACTACACAGCAGGAGACGCAGAGGTAGTTAACGATTTCCCCGCAGAAGTATATCCCGCAGTAGCGACCACCATCCCTGCCCACTTTAACGTTGACATCACACGCGGCGGACAATATACACTCGTAGTAGAAGTCACCCTCGACGGCGACCAAAACTATAACGAACTCATCGGTAACATCACCCTACGCGGTACAGGCGGCAGCAGTGAGTGGTTTGCACGCTCCATGACTGTAGAGTTACTCTCAGACGGCCCCGGCTCCGATGTAGCAGAATTGCTTGTTGAGTGGGAAAGATAAATAAAAGAAAAGGGGATGTCGCGAGACATCCCCTTTTTAATTTGCTATAAAACTTTTTATGCGTGATACAGCCTCTTTCAGCTCATCAAACGAGTAGGCATATGAGCAACGTATAAAGCCCTCTCCGCAATCCCCAAAGGCTGTACCTGGTACGACGGCCAATTTTCTTTCAAAAAGCATCCGTGTACAAAAATCCTCGCTTGTGAGTCCCGTATTCTTAATCGAAGGGAATAGATAAAATGCACCAAGCGGCTCAAAACAGCTAATCCCAATCTCTCGGAACGACTCTATCATATAGCGACGACGACCGTCATACTCGTCGCGCATTTTTAGTACACCGTCCAAGCCGTTTTGTAGAGCTTCTACTCCCGCGAGCTGTGCCGTTGTGGGTGCGCACATTATTACATACTGATGAATCTTTACCATTCCCGCAATCAGCTCCGACGGTCCGCAAGCATAGCCCAACCGCCATCCCGTCATAGCGAATGCCTTAGAAAATCCGTTTAACACAAGTGTGCGCTCATACATGCCGGGCATGGAGGCAATGCTGATATGGGCGTTGCCTGTGTAAGTGAGTTCTGCATACACCTCATCACTGATTACGAGTATGTCCTCATGCTCACGTAGGACGGCGCAGACTTTTTCCAAATCATCGTGTTCCATCACCGCACCTGTGGGGTTGTTTGGATAGCAGAGCATGATTGCCTTTGTGCGCGGCGTAATGCGTGAGCGTACATCCTCGGCTTGCACGCGGAAATTATTTTCTTCATTTGTAGGAACAGTGACCGGTATTCCCCCTGCCAAAATAACACATGCGCGATATGATACATAACAAGGCTCGATAATCAGCACCTCATCACCGGGATTAAGCACCGCTCGCAGTGCAATATCGATTGCTTCACTGACACCTACAGTGACGATGGTTTGGTCGCGGGCGGTATAGCGCAAGTTGTATCGCTCGTACATATAGTGGCATATCGCCTCGCGCAGGGCAGGATGCCCCGCATTGGAAGTATAAGCGGTACGCCGCCTTTCCAATGAATAAATGGCCTCTTCGCGTACATTCCAAGGCGTGAAGAAATCAGGCTCGCCCACACCGAGTGAAATAATATCATCCATCTCTGCCGCCACATCAAAGAACTTACGGATTCCTGACGCAGGCAAGTCTTTTACTTTGTCTGTTACAAATCCCCTGCTCATGGCGAGACAATCATCCTCTCGTCTTCATGCTTTCCGTCGTGCAGGATTTCGCCGTGGTCTTTGTACTTTTTCAAAACAAAATGTGTGGCTGTACTTAGCACGGACTCCAATGGTGCGAGTTTGCTGGTCACAAAGATGGCGATGTCCTTCATTGTCTTTCCCTCAATAATCACCGTGAGGTCGTATCCACCCGACATCAGATACACCGCCTGTACCTCATCAAAGCGGTATATGCGTTCGGCTATTTTATCAAAGCCTTGGCCGCGCACGGGCGTTACCTTTACTTCTATGAGTGCCGACACACATTCCTTGTTGGTTTTTTCCCAGTTAATAAGCGTATGATAGCCGCAGATTACACCTTCGCGCTCCATGTCTGTTATGGTATCCGCCACATATTGCTCATTTTGGTTTAAAAAAACCGCAAGCTCTTTTGTAGTGAGTTTTGCGTTTCTTTCAAGTTTGTTGAGTAAATTTATGTCCATGTTTTACCTCCAAATAATTAATTATAAAATCATATGTAAATCACAAGTTTTTGTCAAATTTATACACAAAAATGACGATAAAAATATAAAGGTGGTGTTTGTATGATAGTAGAAAACATGTTTACTGCAAGCAGTATGCCCGAAATACTATATGAAATCAAAAAAGCAACGACTAATCAAGAGCAAAAAAAATTACCGGAAAGCCCGGTAATCAATGATATAGTATTACAAAATCCAATCCCCGATGACAGCGCGCTCATAGAAAAAACTCGCCGCCTGTGGGGTCTTAATGATGACGACAATGTGCAGATTTTTGTCGTAGATTTTGAGCAGTTTCGCAGGATGCGTTTTACAAATTTTGTAACACGCCCGACGACATCTCGACGACTGGAAAGACTGAACAATAGCGTCTCTTCTAATAGGAGGCAAGTCCAAGACTTGCAACGCGGACTCGCCGACCCGGAGCTTAACGACTCCGAACGCGCCCGCAAAATAGCCCTCTTGGAACAAGACATAAAGCGCGACCGCCGAGCCGCAACTCGTGAGCG
>WRGY01000010.1 GCA_009786925.1 Defluviitaleaceae bacterium
CCATAATAGAGAAGCTAATCAACTCGGGTTATGTTGAGCGGATTAAAAAAAATCTTACGCCAACAGAAAAGGGCATACGTCTCATCGCTAAAGTTCCACCGGAGATGCGCCAACCCGAAACCACAGGCAAATGGGAACGCGCACTCACAAAAATAGCACGCGGCGAGATGGAAGAGACACGCTTTATGGAAAGCATCAAACGCTATGTAATCTACCTTGTACAACAGGCGGGTATGAGGATATAATAAATCCATTGAAAGGGATTGATAAAAATGAAAAAAACATGTGTTTTACTACTGCTTGCGGTATTTGCTGTTGCAAATTTGACTACTGCAAATGCGGCGTTCGACGTTTTTACGGCGACGATGGTTGGGCAGGCGGATTTTGACTATCGGGAGGATGCATCTGTTGGCTTTTCTATTAACCACGAGTCGATTATCTTTATGTTATTTGATGAGCCTGTAACACTTTCGGGTGACATAGGGATACGCACGAATATCCCGGTCATCAGTAATGCTGACGCGGCTTCTACAGGCGCGTTTATACATTCTCTCGTAATTGATGGTGTAGAACTCGGCGCGGCAGAGGTACCACTCGTTAATGACGGCGGCTATTTGCGATTTGATATTGTACGCGGCAGTGATGATGTCTACAACTTTGCCGAAAAGCGTCCGTTTTCGCGCATGGAGCTTACTTTTGTGGTGATAAATATGCCCGAAGGGTTAGAAGAACCTGAGGATATAGACATCATAGACATAGTCCCCATAATCGAAACAATAGAAATCGAAGCTCCGGCTCCCACGCCTCCACCTACCGATGAGAGTAGCGGTACATCATTGGTATGGCTAGTGTTGGGTGGTGCGATACTCTTGGTCGTTGTTATAGGGGTCGTTATTTCAAAGAAAAAAGGTTAAATTTAATCGGCTGTACCTTGTAATTTTTTTGCCTGGTCATGGGTGATGCAGGTGTCCAAGATTTCGTCAAGGTCGCCGTTTAGCACGGAGTCCAGTCTGTGTAATGTCAACGAAATTCGATGGTCGGTCACGCGGCTTTGGGGGAAGTTATATGTGCGGATTTTTTCTGAGCGGTCTCCACTGCCTATTTGACTGCGACGTTCTGCACTTAGCTCTTTATGTTGGCGTTCTTGCTCTGCATCGTATAGGCGTGCGCGTAGGATTTTAAGGGCTTTTTCTTTGTTTTTAAGTTGCGATTTTTCGTCTTGGCAGGCTACAACTATGCCTGATGGGACGTGTGTGACACGCACCGCGGAGTCGGTGGTGTTAACACTCTGACCGCCGTTGCCCGATGAGCGATAGATGTCTATGCGGATGTCTGCCATGTTTAGGTTTACATCTACGTCCTCTGCCTCGGGAAGCACAGCGACGGTAACGGTGGATGTATGAATCCGTCCCTGGGACTCTGTCTCGGGGACGCGCTGTACGCGATGCACTCCGCTTTCATATTTTAAGCGCGAATACGCACCCTTGCCGTTTATCATAAACACTACCTCTTTGAACCCTTTGAGGCCGTTTTCGTTCGCACTCATTATTTCTGTTTTCCATCTGCGGCGTTCGGCATAGTGGCTGTACATACGAAACAACGTGTTTGCAAAAAGTGCCGCTTCGTCGCCACCCGCGCCGCCTCGGATTTCTACGATTACGTTTTTTTCGTCATTGGGGTCTTTCGGCAGTAGGAGGACTTTTAGGCTTTCGCTTATTTCTTCCAGTGACTCTGTGCCTTCTTTTATTTCGTCTTTGGCGAGCTGTCGCATTTCTTCGTCGGATTCTTCGTTTAGCATGGTCTTTGCATCTTCTACTTGTTGGCTAAGGTGCTTGTACTCACGATATGTGTCTATGATGGGCGTAAGGTCGCTATGCTCCTTCATTAGTTCGCGAAAGCGGCCGGTATCAGAAATCACGGCGGGGTCAGAGATTGCATCGGAAAGCTCCGCAAATCTTTTTTCCAGTTCGTCCAATTTATCAAACATGATTAGTTCACTCCTAAAAAAGTATGCGGATATATTCTACGCTAAAAACGTTGTCTTGTAAATTATTCCACGTTCATGTATGCTTTGCGATGGTGATTTTGTGAAAAGCGACTTGACGCAAGGGAATATATTTGCCACTCTTTTGCGGCTTGCATTGCCGATAGCGGCTTCGCAGGCAATGCAAATGGCGTACAATCTGACGGATATGTTTTGGCTGGGACGTGTAAGCAGTGAAGCCCTTGCCGCCACCGGTGCGGCGGGGCTTTTTACGTGGCTTGCGGTGGGGCTTATGATGGTGGGACGTATAGGTGCAGAAGTAGGGGTGTCTCAAGCGAGGGGGCGAGGGGACATAGTCGCCGCCTATGATTATTCCCGCAATGCATTGTATATATCCGCGGTTTTGGGAGTGGCATTTGCTGTGTTTTTATTTGTTTTTCGTGTGCCGCTTGTTGGCTTTTTTAGATTCGAAGAAGCCTCTGTCGCCGCAGATGCGGCACTCTATACGGGGATTACGGCCTTTGGTTTGCCTGCTGTATATATCACATCTGCCATAACAGGGTCTTTTGTTGCCTCAGGCAATAGCCGCACGCCTTTTTTGGTGACTTCCGGGGGTTTGATTCTAAATATGCTGCTCACGCCGATTATGATTTTCCCATTAGGGATGGGTGTGTTTGGTGCGGCTGTCTCCAGTGTGGCGAGCCAGACGGTTGTGCTTGTTATTAGCCTGTATGCAATAAAACGCTTTAGGTATAGACCCTTTGCGGAATATCGCTTTTTTGAAGGGGTTAAACCTTTAACCAAAACGACAAAGGAGATTTTTAGCCTGGCTCTGCCTGTTAGTTTGGAAAACACACTCTGGCCACTGCTCACCATTGTCACCACCCGAATAGAGGCTTCTTTCGGGGCGATTGCGGTGAGCATAAGTAGGGTAGGTATACAAGTGGAGTCGCTGTCGTGGCTTGTGGGCGCGGGTTTTGGTGCGGCACTGACGGCATTTGTCGGTCAAAACTTTGGTGCGGGTGAGTTTTTGCGCATAAAAAAGGGTGTGCAATATGCCGCATTTTCGCTTATTGCATGGGGTGCATTTGTTACGCTGTTTATGTGGTTTGGCGCGGGTGCGGTCTACAATCTGTTTTTCCCGCATTATCGCGATTATGCAGAAGTCCGAAGTCTCTTTATCACACATATGCGCATTCTTGCGGTATGTCAAATTTTTGCGAATATGGAGTATGTAGCCGCAAATGCTTTCCGCGGTAAGGGTCGCACAATCCCTCCTTCGATTGCAAGCATCTCTTCTAATATGATACGTGTACCGTTGGCGTTTTTTCTTTCACTCACTCCGCTTGGCGTGCTTGGTGTATGGGCGGCAATATCGTTTACGGCGGGGTTGCGTGGGGTCGTGGTGAGTGTGTGGTATATATTTGAATTTTCAACACGCCAAAAGTCGTGACAAATGTAACTATTGCCCTGTGTTCCTCCTTGTTAAAATGACGCTATAGAAATTAACAAGGAGGAAACATCATGAAAAAATCGTTCTTAAAGAAGGCAACATCTCTACTGATTGCCGCAGTAATGGTGGCAGGTACGGTGGCTTCGGCGTTTGCAAGCTCGGGTTATGTGTCACTTCGCCAAGCAGCCGAATCTCGCGGCTACACCGTAGAATGGGACGGCGAAAACCAAGCGGTAAATGTTTTTGATGCAGAAGGAAATGTCAGGACTGTGTCGGTATCGGGCGCAGGTGGATTTATTGACAACAGCAGGGTGTACATTCCGCATTCGTATGCGGCAAACTTGTTTGCACGGCCTGATACAGACCATGGGCTTATGAGCTTTGGTTTGTTAGAGCGTTTTAGTGAAGGCTTTTCATATCGTATACCGTTTTCGTATCGAGAAAAGGAAGCGGCGTTATGGATTAAAGACCAATTGTTTGCAATG
>WRGY01000011.1 GCA_009786925.1 Defluviitaleaceae bacterium
GGAAGCCGCCATCCTCTACAGGCTCGTCCTCCTCAAGCATATCTTCGCCGTCGAGGAAGGCTTGTCTCATCTTTTTGCGGCGGATGGCCTCGCGATTTTTTTCGCTGATTCTGCGGGTTTCTGCATCGCTGCCATCTTCTTCTTCCGAGACAAATGTGCCGCTTGCGTCGGTGAGTGCGCGCTTTAAATCCTCCGTCATGTCATCAATTTCTTGATACCTCTTCGAAGGTGATTTTTCTGTCGCTTTTTGGATTATTTTTACCATGCTCTCGGATAGTTTTGGGTTAATCGAAAGAATGTCGGGTAGGGGAGCATTAATATGTTGCAGGGCGATGGATACCTCGCTTTCGCCTTCAAACGGAAGCGTACCCGTTGCCATTTCGTACATAACAATGCCGAGTGAGTAGATGTCTGACTTGTGGTCAATATACCCGCCGCGAGCCTGCTCAGGCGAAAAATAATGCACACTACCCATGGAGCCTGCCCCTGCGTTTAGTGTAACGTTTTTTGCGGCGCGAGCTATGCCAAAGTCTGTGACTTTGACGATGCTTGCGTTAGAAATCAATATATTTTGTGGCTTTATGTCCAAGTGGATGATGCCGTTGCTATGGGCTTCGGCCAAACCTTCGGCCACCTGAATGGTGACACCAAGGGTCGTTTCGTCATCGAATGGTGCTTTTTTTGTAATAAGCTCTTTTAATGATTTTCCGTCAACGTATTCTAATACGATATACAAAATATCGCCATCGCGTCCATGGTCAAAAATGCTTGATATATTTTGATGGTTCAATGCGGCTGCTGCGCGTGCTTCTTTTGGAAAACGCTCCATCAGGCTTTCATCTGTCAGGTATTCTTCTTTGAGAACTTTTAGCGTAACGTATCTATCCAACCTTGTATCATGAGCACGGTATACAACGGACATCCCGCCCGAGCCGATTGTATCATCTATTTCGTAGCGTTCTGCAACCATATGTCCCGCTTTTAGCTTCAATATAAACCCCTCCTACCTGTTAACGTCTATTAAAACTGCCGAAATATTGTCCAGTCCGCCATTTTTGTTTGCTTCTTCGATAAGATAGCGTGTGCGGTGTTCTACATATCCCAAGCCGTTGATTATTTTCATCATGGATTCTTTTTCGAGCATATTGCTAAGTCCGTCAGAACACAGCAAAATGGAAGCCGCGTCGCCAAGGTCGAGTGCCTTAGCGTCAGCTTCCATGCCTTCCGGCATACCGAGTACCTTTGTAATAACATTGCGCTTTGGATGGGTGCGGGCTTCTTCTTCCGAAATGCGCCCGGTGCGCAGTAGTTCTTCTACAAAGGTATGGTCGGTGGTGAGTTGTTTCATGTTAAAATGGTTTACGGCGTATGCGCGGCTGTCGCCGATATGCACATAAAATATTTTGTCATCCGTAATAGTACAGGCCGTGAGGGTTGTCCCCATGCCTTTCATATCCTCGTCGGATGCGGCTTTCGCCGCGATTTTTTCGTCCGCAGTTTTTGCCGCGCTCATGAGGAGGTCGAGATAGTTTTCTGATGTAACGAAATCCTGCGCCTTAAAGTCACGGATATAGCCCGTAAAATGCTTAATCGCCATATCACTCGCCACATCTCCCGCTTTATGACCCCCCATGCCGTCTGCTACGATAAACAAATTAGGCAACGCGCCTATATGCTGGTTACATACGAATATTGCGTCTTGGTTTTGGTTTCGGGTTACACCCTTATCCGTAAAACCGGCTGCGTACATAAAGCGACCTCCAAAAGATTGTTACATAATTGTTACATTATAGTAAAAGGTGCGGGAATATGTCAAGTTGCAGGGTTTGCTTTAATTTTCTGTGGCTCGCATTATGGCTTCTATGATTTGCGAATGGGTTTTGTTGCCGGTTGCGCGGTCAAATATTCCAAAAGTTTCGCCTGCACCGCCTGCACCCTGCACAAATTCGCCTGAGTTTGCATTATCCCACCAAAATACGGGGATGCCCCTCTCATGAGACCTGCCGAAATAAAATTCTGCCCAGTCGACACGTGCGTTGATATTGTTTCGGTTGATTGCACCTGCCTCGCTAAACACTACGGGGATGCCTTGGCTGACAAAGTTATTGTATGCCCTATTGATGTAGTTAAGGATTGGATTTGTATCGCTGTTATTATTGCTGCGCCATTCTGCTGTGTTGCCATCGCCTGTATGGAGCGCGAACAACCATGGCGAATAATGGTGCATGGACACAATGATTCTGTCGGGGACGGTATCCGTCGGCACAACAAGCCCACTCTGCGCCGCCGCAGAAGCAGATGCCGCGTAGGTAGGCACAATAAGCACGCGCTCTGCATTGTTTCCGCCTGTGGCGCGCACAGTATCTACAAAAAGCTGGTTAAGCTCGTTTAGGTTTTTTCTTTCTTCCTCGGTGCCGCCGCTCCATTCTGCCGCACTTCCCCTTGTGCGAGGCTCGTTAAAGCCTTGGAATGCCAAACGCTCGCTGTAGCCCTCAAATGCTGTTGCTATTTGTTCCCAAACACGCACGACCGCACGCCTGGATTCTTCCATATATCTGTCATGCAGACGGAAAATTTCATCGTCGTGATGTGTGTTAAGCATAATAAACATATCGTTGGCTACTGCATAATCCACGATTGCTGCCACCCGCGCCATCCAGTCCTCGCGGATATTAAAATTATCATCCATCGCCTTCTGCCATGTCACAGGGATACGAATCCCATTAAAACCTGCGGCGTATATGGCATTTATCAGTTGTGGCGTAACATATGTGCCGCCTGTCCATGCTGTTTCCATCTGCCTCACAGTCTGTCCGCGGCTTGTCCTTGCATCAAGTTGGTTGCCGAGATTCCATCCCGCACGCACCGAAGAAGTCCATTCTTGCGCAGTGATGTGACCGTTTTCTGTAATGATGGGCATGGGTTCCGGCTCCGGTTCCAATGCCGGCTCATATTCTATTTCGGGTTCATATTCTGTTTCAGTCTCTTGCTCCGGCTCCTGCACAGGCGTATTAATTAAAACCGCGCTTAGGGCTTCGTCCCAAATGACATCAAAGCCTATGACTTCTCCCAAATCCCTAAGCATAAAAAAGTTATGCCCATTAATATTGTATGCTCGTAAGGAGGCACGGCTTCCGTCTACATAAACAGTGGCGGTGCTTGGCACTGCGTAGGAGGCCTCGTCTGTGACCACAGAAAATCCGCCCGCGGCATCATGTGGTATACCCGTCGTAAGAATAACCGCGTTCCGCCCTTCATCCCAGTCAATATCAAACTCTGCGGATGTGTTTTGTAAGGCATGGGCAACATCGCGCAACATAAAAAAGTTAGACCCATCAATATTGTATGCCGAAATCTCTACCGCATAGCCATCCACAAACATGCCGTGAGCCGAAGGTGTAGCAGTCACAGCCCCATACACCGATGGTGCCAAAAGCAAAATAAAAGCAATCGCAAATACAAAAATACGCCTCATGATAAATTCTCCTAAGCTAATAATTTTTTTCATTGTTAAACACGCCACTATACCATTTATATGTGGATTAGTATAGCGAAATAAATGAAAAACGGTCTTGTCCGAGCTGAAAATCGCGAGCGTTTTACCCTCGTAGATGTTTTGGTCAAAACCGCTCCGACCCTTTAAATATATGGGGCGGAGCGGTTCAAGCCAAAACATCTACGCGGTGCAGTAATCGCTCTCTGCAATCTTCCGCTACCAAAATCTCAGATAACAATTCTTGAAACAAAATGTCAAGAGCATTTTGATAATTTATTTAGAAAGTTTTCAAAATAGAATGTCGAAGCATGAAGTTTTGTTCGATTTGCAATTGCAAGCTGCGTCTAGGCGTGTTATATTATTAGAGAGTGTTAACATATAACCATTGAAAACATGATAAAGGTTTAGTATAATCTATCCATGAGACTAACAGTTGAACACCTCAAGATTATTGAGG
>WRGY01000012.1 GCA_009786925.1 Defluviitaleaceae bacterium
TTGGTGGCAGAGAAAAAAGTTCAACTCGTTGGTTTTATGACAATTGACGTTGTGGCTCGTGCAGAGCGCGAAGGCCGTAACCCACAAACAGGCCAAGCTATGAAAATCGCAGCTTCAAAAGCACCTAGATTTAAAGTAGGCAAAAAGCTTCGTGACGCGGTTAACGGAAGATAGTCTTGTCGCAATTTTCTGCTTCCTATAATTATTACAATTTAGTTGCGTGAGTTGAAAAAACTTGCGCTTCTTTTTTTTTTGCACTATCATACCTCTACATATTTTGACATAAATCGGGGGTGTGTTATGAAGAAGCTTGTGGCAATCATAATTTTTGCGACAGTTTTTTTTATGCCTTCTTTTGTGTATGCAAATGAGAACATACGACTCTTCGTAGATGGTAGCGAAATGTTTGGCTTGTCCACGCCTCCAATTATTGTCGGGGAAAGGACACTTGTACCTGCGCGTGATGTTTTTGAGCGTGTGGGTGGCGTGGTAGGCTGGCATAGTGGTCATAGACAAGTGTCGCTTTTTTTTGGCGACGATGTCATTGTGCTTACTATTGACGACAGGACTGCTCGTTTTAATGACGATTTTATACAGATGGATGTGCCTCCTATTATCTATAATGACAGCACTATGATACCACTGCGTTTTCCCGCAGAGGTTTTTGGTTTTGAGGTAGATTGGGTAGCCGAAGAAAACACAGCCATCGTTAACTCACCGGGGAATGGTAATGGTGTAGTTTATGATGATTATGACATTCCTATTATTTCTTTTCCGCCGATTCCTCCTGCGGAGGACATTGGGGATATTTCTGATAAAGAAGAATTGCCATGGGAAGGCGTACTGGAGGATGACGAACTCCCACCGCCGGGTGTCGTGGTACAGGGTGGTAGTGGTGCGGCACAGGATGTTTCGACATCGACGATTGTTAACATGTCCCACCCACAGACTACAATCACCTCCCTACGTACACCTTTAGATACCGGCTCGGCCGCATTTGTGGCTGTAGCTTCTTCTCCCATATCTGAGGTGCAGCATTTTTTATTACCCGACAATCGGCTTGTGGTGGATATACATAATGCAGTTTCTATGATTTGCGGGGAATTTGCATCACCCGCAAATGTGCCCGTCAGCGCGTTTAGGGCTTCTCAGTTTTCACAAACGCCGAGAGTGACACGTATTGTGTTTGAAGTAGTGGGCGCGGCGGACTATAGCATAACACTTTCGGGCGACAGAACATTGCTTACTGTTTCTTTTTCAAAAAACCGGATAAGCGGAGTGTTTGCACAGTCAGACTCGGTTTCTGATTCGTTGTTTATACAGGGCGATGTTTTGCCGGCGATTAGCATTTCTACAGAGGGTTTTCCGCTATTTTTGACTATTAACATTGACAATGCCGCTATGGATGCCGTCGGAGGGGCATTTGCCAATGGGGTTTTTGCTTCTCATTTTTCCACCGGGCAACACGACGACGGCTCGGCATATGTAAGGGTCTATGTAAGAGAATGGCCGTCTTTTAGCACGGCGCATAGTGCTAACTCTGTCGCGCTTGTGCTTCACCATGGTGTGAGCGGTGTGCGATATGACTCAGTCAACCGTGAGCTTAGGATTTCTCGAAAATTTGCAATGGATGTTGCACAAATACAGCAGGATAATGAATACCTGCGCCTTAGACATACCTTTTTGCTACCTCCGCAGGCAGAAGTGCTGGGACGCGGCGAAGTAAGTGTGTTGGACGGGTTTGTCAACTCGTTTTCGCTTGCACCTGATAGTATGGGTAATATTAGACTTACGTTTAACACCGCTCGTGTTTTAAATTTTTCTATACACGAAGAGGCAGAGTATTTTGTAATAAGGGCGCATCTGCCTCGTGAGGTTTCACCATTTGTTGTGGTCATTGACCCTGGTCATGGAGGGTCTGACCCCGGTACAAGGCATAATGGTATTGTAGAAAAAGATTTCGCGCTTATGATTTCGCATAAAGTAATGCAACTCTTGGATGCCGACCCATTTGTACAAGCCTTTATGACTCGGCGCGATGATACATTTGTGTCGACTCTAAGTCGTGCAGAATTTGCCAATGACTTGGAGGCTGATTTGTTTGTTTCTATTCATCTGAATGCTGCAGAAAAAAGCCCCGGAGTAATCAACCCGGAGGTGCATGGCATAGAAACGTGGTACGCAAACACAGAAAGTCGAGGAGTAGCAAATATCTTTCAGCGTCAAAAAATCATGCATACAAACGCACATTGTCGTGGACTTCGTAACGGCCCGAACATCGTAGTGTTGCGAGAAACAACGATGCCTGCAGTTCTTTTGGAGCTTGGGTTTATCACCAATCCCGACGAAGCCGCGAGGCTGAAAGGCACACAATATCAGTGGCAACTGGTAAATTCTATTTATCGCGGCATTGTCGAAACGTTGGGACTTGCATAATACGGGCAATCAGTCTGATTTGAGTAAGTAGATTGTGTTGTAAGTGATTGTAGGGTGCATTTTCCTTCGTGCTGGTACATACATTTGTGGGTGCAATTTATGTCCATAACACTCACCTCCGAAATTTTGCATTTGCAACACGTATTTATTATGTGCAGGTGTAGCGAAATAATTCTAATTAAGGTTTGCGCATGTGATGTGAAATTGTTACAATACCATGACATGTTTTGATTGGGAGGTATTGTAATGGATGCCGCAATTTATACTAAAGGTGAAGAACGTTTTAATATGATTTCTCACATAGTCGGTGGTGGACTCGGGCTTGTCGCGCTATTGTTTTGTGTAATCATTGCGGCATACAGCCACAATGCAATGGGCGTATTAAGCGGTCTTATTTATGGGTTTTGTGTGATTTTGTTGTTTACTATGTCGAGTATCTATCATGGGCTGGGGATTGGAAAACCCAAGCGAATTTTCCGCGTCTTAGACCATTGCACCATATATTTGCTTATTGCAGGAACATATACTCCCATCGTACTTACAGAATTTCGCAATGTATATCCTGTGGACGCATGGGTAATGTTTGGGTTGATTTGGGGCTTCGCGCTTATTGGCATGACTTTAACAGCAATAAACCGTAGCCGATTCAAATACTTTGCACTGGCATGTTATCTCGGCATGGGCTGGATGGCTGTTTTTAGGATAAATCGTTTAATCTATGTACTCGGCGCACCGTTTTTTATATTAATCCTCATCGGCGGCGCGCTATATACGCTTGGTGTTTTATTCTATGTCATCGGCAAAAAGAAAAAGTACATGCACTCCGTTTTCCACTTGTTTGTAAATGCGGCTTCTATTTTGCATTCTGTAGCAATTGCCACTTTTGTAATGCCGCTATAGATTTATAACGGATTGTTTTTGCGTATTTCTATTTCGCCATCGCGCATTACATTCATTATGAATGTAATGGGAATACCCGTCTTGCTGGCCAAATCCATTGCATTTATACCCTTGTTGTCACGGATAAGGTCACGGATATGCTGTACCTGTGCCTCGCGTTGGTTTGTGCAGGTGGGACAATATTCTATAGGCATGACTGTGTCCAGCTCATAAAATTCTTTACATCTCGGACAACGAACCTTTCTCATCTCCGCTTGGAGCAGTCCATCATTTATATCAAGCAGCTCCAGTGAGTCCAGCTTACTGGGCCGTTGTTCATCGAGAGCAATTTCATTGTTCAATTCCATTTTTAATCCCTCCAAAAAATGTATACAAGCCCGCGTTCACGTTGTAAATTTCGTCGCCGATGTGTATTTCGGTCGGACACGGAGTTTGTATGCTGTATTGTACAACATTATTTACATATTGCCAATTTGAAATTATTGTACCTCGGCGAGTTTTTAAACGAGCGTTTAGCCACGGAATGCGCGAGTCCGGTTGTGGTGCGATTTTTATACGGGCGTAGCCGGGTTTTGCCATAGTAATACCCGCCGCAACAGTATATACCCAGTCTGCCGCCGCACCAT
>WRGY01000013.1 GCA_009786925.1 Defluviitaleaceae bacterium
GGTCTTTACTCGTTATGACAAGTTGGATGTCGTTTACATTGGGGTTATAACCTTGGCAATGATATTTGATGCTGTTATATGTTAACAGGCTCTAATAGTGGCGTGATACGCTATGATTTTGCAGAAGAAAAGATATTTGACTATATGGGGGTACAGCTTCAAGATGCTTCTTTTGACAGTCGCTTGAAAGTTGAGGAGATTATAAACCTTTGGAAAGCAATATACGGCGGTAGTAAAGCAAATTTGGATGAGCTAATTGATATTTTAGACCTTGCCCCTATTATGGATAATCGCTCTGAAAGAATCTCTGGTGGTCAACGCCAAAAATTGAACATATTGTTATCATTATTCCACGACCCACAGTTACTTATTTTTGACGAACTCACAACAGGCTTGGATGCCACGACACGAGATGACGTTCAAGAATATTTGAAGATGATAAACAAGAAAAAAGGTAAGACCATCTTCATCGTTAGCCATTATATGGACGAAGTTGAGGCTCTCTGTGATATGGTGTATTTTTTGAAAGATGGCACTATTTTTGAAAGCGGCTCACCCTCTGTAATCAATGAGAAATACTCTTGTGACGGCCTGCAAGGCTTTGTAAAAAAGTATATGGGAAAGGTGGTGGCGTAAATGATAAAAGGAATGACGAAATATCACTTGCTTGTGCTTTTCAGAGAGCCAATGAATCTGATTTTTGGTTTTACACTCCCATTTTTCTTTTTATTCATAGGGGTAACGAGTGAATATGGTGCAGAATTAGTAAACATGATTTTTATACCCATTTACATGATGATTGCAGTAATGGTATTGAGCTTCACAGATTCGGCGTTAAGCCATACTCATTCAAGACAAGTTCGGTTTTTACAGCGATTGCGGATGACACCCGTCAAACCTGCAAGCTATGTACTAACCGGAATATTGTCACGATTCGTTATATTACTCATTTTTGCAATTATTTTTATTGGTGTTGCGTCTGTTATTTACGATCTGGATTTAGCATATAGAAACCTACCGCTCTTTACCGCTGTTTTGATTTTGGTGTTTGTTATGTTTTACTCCATAGGTATGTTTACAGCAAATATTCTAAAAGGTGCGAAGAACTCTCAAAACCTTGTATGGATAGTATTTTTTGGTCTGCTAATTGTAGGGGGAAATGCTGCTTTACAGCTAGAAAATATGCCCGAAACATTGCAAACAATAGCAAAAATCCTCCCACCTGTTCAGGCTGCAATTGCGCTTCAAACAGCATGGGGAGGATATGACACATTGCAGAATTTCTTTTTCTTTGAAATGGTGCTGGTTGCACTTATTATGGGTGGTGTTTTCATTCTTCTAAGAAATAGAAAACATCAACAAGCAAAGATGAAAATTCTAGGTATACTATTGGTCATTGTTGGCATTATTGCCACACTAATTTTAGGTGCAAATCAAATGCTTTTCTTACATGCTCACTAAGGTGATATTGTTACTATAAATGGTTGCACCGTCAATACTGTGATTTTCGCGGAAATGTCCGATTTAGATGTTTTGGTCATAACCGCTCAAGCCCGCATAGGGAGCCGTTTCTCATTTGTTTCGCTATAATAGATATTGCCTAAACAAAAACCTTGCAAGTCCAGTAATTTTGTGATATTGTTTAGCTAATCAAAAAAGTTTTCAAAGAGTGGGTGCGCACCCACTCTTATATTTTGCAGAGAATACGGAGGTTTTTAATTGATTTCCAATTTAGAAAAGCTCTTAACGCCTACCGTAGAAGCTTGCGAAGTAGAACTCTACGACATGGAATATGTAAAAGAAGGCGGTAACAGAATCCTCCGCCTGTTTATAGACAAAGAAGGCGGCGTAGACCTGAATGACTGCGAGCGGGTGAGCCACGCAGTTAGTGATGTGCTGGACGAGCATGACCCTATCCCCGACGCATACCGCCTACAGGTGGGTTCGCCCGGGATTGAGAGACGACTTGTCAAGCCCGCGCATTTCGAGCGGTATGTAGGTAGCAAGGTGCATGTTAGGCTTTTTGCCCCGCATAAGGATTCTATCGTCACAGGACGCAAAAAATTTACGGGCATCTTAACAGATTATCAAAACGACAAAATAATTCTTATAGATGAAGAAAAGCAAGAATGGACGTTTGAAAAAAAGCAAATATCAGCATGTAATCTGGTAGTAGAGTATTAAAAACCATCCATTCGCAAAGGAAAGGAACAGTACAATGGACAACGGCAGAGAATTAATAGAAGCAATTGCGCAGGTTTCGCAGGAAAAAGGCATAGACCAAGAAGTGATTTTGGAAGCGATAGAAGCATCGCTTGTGGCCGCGTGCAAACGCCAACTTAATCAAAATGCAAACATCACAGTAAAGCTAAACCGTGAAACGGGTATATACACCGTACTTGCGGCAAAAACCGTATCCGAAGAAATCACAGACCCATGGCTGGAAATCAGCCTTGATGATGCACGTAAAATAAAATCCACTTATGAACTTGAGGACATCGTAGAGATTGACGTAACCCCAAACAACTTTGGCAGAATCGCAGCGCAGAACGCAAAGCAAGTAGTGGTACAAAAATTCCGCGAGGCCGAGCGAGAAATCCTTTACAATGAATATATCGAGAGAGAGCATAAAATCATAACAGGTATCGTGCAAAGACGTGACCGCAGAAATGTAGTCGTCAGCATAGGCAAGCTGGAGGCCGTACTCACTCCCGCAGACCAAATACCACGCGAGTCGTATAATTTTGGCGACCGCGTAAAGGTGTATGTATCCGAAGTAAAACAAAACAACAAAGGCCCCATCGTAAATATATCACGCACCTGCCCCGAGCTTTTAGAAAAGCTGTTTGAGCAGGAGGTGCCGGAAATCACAGACGGTATAGTAGAGCTGAAATCTGTGGCACGCGAAGCGGGCAATCGCAGTAAAGTTGCTGTCTACACAAGGCATCCGCATGTAGACCCCATCGGCTCATGTGTCGGGCAAAATGGCCAGCGCGTTAACTTTATCAGCTCGGAGCTTCGTGGCGAAAAAATAGATATTATTCTCTGGAATGATGACCCGGTAAAATATATTTCTCATGCACTTAGCCCCAGCAAGGTTGTTACGGTTGCGGTCAGCCCGGTTGGCCAAGAAGCTCGTGTAGTAGTACCCGACCATCAGCTTTCGTTGGCCATAGGCAAGGAGGGGCAAAACGCACGTTTAGCCGCACGTCTCACGGGTTGGCGTATAGACATAAAGAGCGAGTCGCAAGCACGAGGCACAGATTTCCTTGTATTCCCTGAGCCGGAAAGCCTTCCGCCTACACCGGAAGAAGAAGAGGCCGCCGCAGATATGGAGGCCGCTTACGCAGATTTCTATGAAACTCCCGAAGGCGAAACCCCCGAAGGCGAAGTTGCCGAGGTTGAAGCCCCTGCCGAAGAAGCCGCAGAATACTATGACGAATATTACGATGACGAGTACTATGACGATGATGAATACTATGATGATGACGAGTACTATGACGACGAATACTATGATGAGTACTACGAAGAAGGCGAGGCCGAAACGCCCGCACCCGCAAGTGAATAAAAAAACACCTCTGCGCCGCTGTGTCGGCTGTCGCGAAATGAAGGATAAAAAATCCTTAATACGTATCACTACAACTCCTGATGGCGTGCAAATAGACCCCACAGGCAAAGCAAACGGCAGAGGTGCATATATTTGTAACGGAAGTATTGAATGTTTGAAAAAAGCAGAACAATCAAAAGGGCTGGAGCGGTCACTAAAGCGCGCCATTCCGCAAGAAATATATAATGATGTCGCGCAAATATGAAAGAGGTGGCTTCGTAAATGCCAAAGGTACGTGTACACGAATTAGCGAAGGAGCTTAATGTGAGCAATAAAGAGATTATCGAAAAAATGGGGGAATACGGTAAATCTGTTTCCAATCATATGAGTTCCCTTGAAGATTCTGATGTATCCCGCTTAAAAGGCGATATGAACGGAAAGGTCGCGTCCGACGAAAAAGTCGAGCGTCCTCCGCGTCCGCGCCCCGTTGGGGAAGACGGCAAGCCGCTTCCTCCACGTCCGCGTCCTTTGGGAGCCGATGGC
>WRGY01000014.1 GCA_009786925.1 Defluviitaleaceae bacterium
GGAAGGGTTACGCGCTCCTTTGTCTGATTTTGTTTCGGAAAGCGAAGTGGTTTGGTGATGTATCACATTGTATATTCACGCCAATCCCTAAAAGATAAGGATAAATTGAAAGCAACCCACCTATATAACAAAGCCAAACGGCTCATTGATATAATCAAAATTAACCCCTTTCAAAACCCACCGCCCTACGAAAAATTGACAGGCGACCTTAATGGTCTTTATTCAAGACGGATTAATCGCAAGCATAGGATTTGGTATTCGGTGGAATCCGAAAACCAAATCGTGCGCGTTATTCGTATGTGGACGCATTATGAATAACGCAGGGCTTACAAACGCCACGCTCGAATATTTTGTCCAGCATATGTGCAGGGATTCCTGCTCCGTTGTCCTGCACTTGAAACTGCACCATATCGTGGGTAGCCTGAGCGGTTATCACAAAAACACCGTTTTTAGTGTGCCGATTGGCGTTGTTTGCAAGGTTAAAAAGGATTTGGATTAGCATATCGGGGTTTGCTAAAATATAGGGGCAATCTTTTTCTATTTGAACATCCAACCTATTACCATTTGCCGCCAAGATGGGGTTACAGAGCGCGACAGCGCGGCTCATTATATCCGGCACCGAAACCCGCACCCGCCCTGTCGCGCCCTCTTTTGCGGCAGATACATCCAAAAGTTTGTCTACAAGCAAGGCAAGCCGCTTGGCTTCATCTGATATGGTAGATAAATTTTTTGATGTATTCTCGTCTGCCATATTTTCGTCAACCTGCATTTGAGAAAGTTCTGCAAAGCCGCTGATTAACAAGATGCTGAAAAATAATATAGGCGCGGCTAATGCGACAATATAAACAAAGCGGCGGTCAAGCATTTGGGCGGGAATGAGAATCACCATCAACGAAGGTATGCCAAATAAAACCCCATAAGCAATGCCCCGAAATTTACCAAAGGGTATTTTAAGAGCGATATGGGTAAACAGCGTGAAGGAGGCAGCCGTCATTATTGTAATAACTTGAAGAATGTCCCTTATTACCACACCTCTGCCCCAAAACAGATGAAGCAATCCGTCCGTTTCCAATGTAAATACAACAGCAGTTAAAAAACAAAATACCGCAAAGGCAAAATACACCCATTCGCCCCTGTAGTATATGAACAGCAGAATATGATACAAAAACATCGCTACCAGCATACCAATAAACAGCGCGAGCATCACACGGCGAAACACCGCATCCCTAATCAAATTTTCCGGCGTTCCCATTTCTATGCTTGAACGCAAACCCGCATTAAACCATGTAAAGTTTGCCGCCTGTATAATTATTTCTACCTGCCCTTCTATCGGGGAGAAGGGAACGAAGACATTGACCGCGCCGTGTTCTTCCATTGGCGGGTCTATGGATATTGTTACGGATTCCAAAACTTTTTCGCCGTTGACCCATACAACGGACGCGCTTGTGATTTGCGGAAGTAGCATCATTAGAGATGGCTCGTATGTTTTTATGATAAGCCGATACGTAGCAAAACCATATCGTGGGTAGCCTGCATAATGCCAAGAAGCAGGTACATTTATTCTTGTGCCACCGGAAGGTTCGGCGTTTGCAAAATCTTCGGGGGTTAAAAGCTCCCCAAAGAAAAACTCCCACTCACCGTCAAGGTTGTAGCGGGTTTGGGTAAAGTCTGCATGAGTTAAATCCAATATCCCATCAATGGCTCGTGCATCGCCCATACCCCTCGGCATGGATAGTGCGACAAAAAACGCCGTGCATATGGCGAGAAGTATTATTAGGGTGAGTACAAATTTTTTCATTTTGAATCTCGCCTCCGATTTTTTTGTATTTTAGTCCCTTTAATACCGCTTGAAAAACTGATACAATGCGCTTGAGGTGATTTTTATGACTGTCTCAAAAACCAATCTACCGTTTGCACACACTCCATCCCTTGACGAGCAACTTATTATCGCTCTGGATGCAAAAAAACCGGAAGAATTTGTCATAGAGTATGACGATGACGGCAATGCCATTATTGATAAAGACCTACACCCCGAAATTTATGACTGGGTGGTGAATGGATGATGAAATCTTTTGAGCTTTATATTGCCTATTTAAGCCCGGCGACTATTTACCATCAGACAAAAAGCTCCGCGATGTTTTGGTACAAAGCTTTGAACTCCCGGAAAATCACCCGCTGAACGTACATCGGGCGAAAACTTAGTTTATTGATAACACTGTCCCCGGCCAAATCCAACGACCATTTTCAGAAGATTGCCGTCCGCGCCGCCGCGCCGCTTCTTCAATTATGTCCGCGTTTTCAGCGTATATCTCAGACCAGCGCAAGCCATCACCGAGTTTAAGCTGAGCTATACCCCACAGAGTATCGCCAACCTCTACGGTGTATGCGGCTTCTACAAAGGGGTATTCACTTTCTAATGACTCACCGCTTTGTACTATGTGGATTGTCGGCAACTCCGGCATAGCCGTTGTTGCGGGGTATTCGTGAACAAGTGCCGATTCTGATACTCCGGCGACCATCTCAAACTGCCCGCCAGTTCCACCTAGCAGATGTTCTAAAAACTGCCCCATTGACATTTCAATGCCATCCATCGTAATGACGTGATGCCCAAAACGCCTTTCCCTATCTTGCGTGTCGTGCAGGAAGGTAGTCGAACATCTTATCCCCGACCAAGCATTCCTGTTGCCAAAGGCTAATATAGTTCGCCCATCGGGAGCGCGGGTAGCCCACATGTGGCGTTCTTCACCGTCCAGCAAAACAGTCCTCCCAAAAAGGTATTCGCGTGTGGATATTGTTATCGAACTTGCATCCTCATTCCACTCTACTTGCGCCTGCATAGCCTCAAACGCTGCTTGAACAGGAATCATAGGAACGCCGTTAATAATTTGTGGGGCTGCGTCCATTGCAATAGTCCCCCACCTGTAACGGCCAAACTGAGATTCAAGCGTAGTCGAGCCGATAGTAAATCTTAAAAGATGTGCATAGTTGCTTAAAAAAATTGTTCGAGAATCTTCTTCCCACCCGGTAACATTATCAAAAATGGGACTGTAAAGCGGTGCAAATAAAACGCCGTCCAAAAGCATGAAGTGAGGTTCGGGATGAAACCTTGTTACATTTATCCCGTCCAAAATTATATTCACCGGCGAGGCGTACAGCCATTCCAAATGTGAGGGAGGTTCGTCGCCCAGCAGAATTTCCAACAACCGCGCTATTGAAATTTCTTCACCACCCAATACGATACTGTGGTCTCTAAAGAACGAAACCTTGTTGTGCATGTTATGGTAGAAGGAAACTCCACCCCTTCTTACAGCCAACACAGTACGTCCATCATTCGCTATTGTAGCCCACATATGCCACGCTTCGTCATCTACATAAACGGTTCTGCCATGTGCATATGCTCGTGTGCGAATAGCCATCGTGTTTGTGCTTTCATCCCAGTCAACTTGCGCTTGTATAGCTTCATACGCAGCCTGCACGGGAATCATGGGAACGCCGTCCATCAAAAAAGGCACCACGTCCATTTCTATACGGAAAGGGTTATCCGCGAAAGTGAGGAACTCTAAAATGTTAGAGCCGACAGTAAATCTCAGACTGTGTGCATAACTGCTCATATAAACCGTTTCACTGCCTTGCACCCATCTGCCGGACAATCTTGGCCCAAAGGTGTTCCCAAAAAACACGTAGCTGTTGAACGGTGCGAATAAAATACCATCTACAACAGTCGGACGGCTTGCCGCGCCAACATCTCTTGACATATATCTTTCATTTATACTTCTGGCATGAAGATTGCGGGTAATATCTGTCCCATCCACCGTCACGGTAATTTGACCCCCACAACCTGCTAAAACTAACAGGCTTATCACAAGGAGAACCGATGAAAATTTTATGCAATTTTTCATCATAGGCACTGACATAGCAAGTTTCAAGTCACACCTCTTTCCACCGTGTAGCTATACCATAGAAATAAGGGAACGTAAGGAATTTATTCAATTTTATGTACCCGCGTTATAACGCGGAAGTTAGGGAACGTAAGGAAATAAAGTTACAATATTGCGCAGGATTTTTGTCCTAGAACAAGGAGGCAAAAACCGCGCGCACCCATAGGTGCGTAAGGC
>WRGY01000015.1 GCA_009786925.1 Defluviitaleaceae bacterium
CTTGCAGCTTGTTGGGGGAGAAGTTCCCCCAAGCCCCCTGTGCAAAATCCTGTTGGGATTTTACACTTAAAAGCCCTCGTTCCTCGGTCTGCGCCGCTGGGTATCGCTTGCGGATAAGAAAAAATCCACTGCAAAATTTTTCTAACGGTCATCATGTAGCCCCTTTCTTTTTGTGCGCTCGGTGACGGGTTCGTCTTCAATACCTAATAATAATTGGGCGTTTTTCTTGGCAGATTGCAAGTCAGATACCAGCTGCTTTATTCCGTTAATGGCTTGCTGGCAGTTGTGTTTTTCTTGGGCGAGTGCGGAATATTCCTCTCGTAATTCGTTGATACTTGGCAAATTATCAAGCCCCACTGAATCAAAAAAAGCCTTTGCCCCCTCTACGGTTGCTATGGCTTTTTCGTTTTCTTGCCTAAATTTTGGACTGCGTTTTGAGCGTAGGTATTGGGTATATACATCTTTGTTTTTGCTGTATGCTCCTATGTGACGTTGTAAATTATTGACTTGGTTTATGCGTGTGTCGGCGTTGTCTATGCGTTTTTGAAGGCTATTAAAATCGGCTCTTGCAGTGGCGGCGGTGTGGGTTAGTGTGTCCATATCAGTAAGGTTATGTGTCTGCAAAAACAAAAGTGTCTCGGCGGCCTGTTGCAGATTAAAACTGTTAGCCCACCTTTTATAGCCTGGTGAATCTTGTGCTTTTAGGGAATTTTCAAGGTCAATAATGAGATTGATTTTCTTACCGTGGGCTGGTTTTATTGGTTCAGTTGTGATAGCGGCGGCGGTTGTTTTTATATCTGCGGCAGGCAATATTTCTTCCTTGCTATCATGCAATTCTACTGGTATATCCGTCTGCAACTCGGCTATTTTCTTCCGTAAACTTTCCTCGTCATAGCCAATAGGCAATCCTTTTTTACCTGCCTTTAACCGAAAAAATCTATCTGCGCCCGGTGGTTGGATTGAAATTGTTTTACCACGTTGTTTGATTTCGCATCCTACTTTTGCAAGCTGTTTCAGAAATGCGTCAAAGTCTTTCGGTTTGGCATTTGCTAAAACTTCGTCAATTATTCCAGCTAATCCATCTCGTTTTGTAGGTGCTTTATACCGTTGGTTATATCCTTTACTAAAGCCCGGATTTTCTATAACATATAAACCATTATCCTTGCATATTTGGTCTGATATTTTTTGTATGCTCCTTTTCCATGAGTGTTTTATATCACGGTATTTGCCTGTGCAATCCAAGTTTATAGCGTTTATGGCGATATGATTATGGTAATGATTGCGGTCTATATGGGTACAAACCATAAAGGCAAAATTGCCCTGCGTTAATTCCATAGCCAACTCATGCCCCAACTGATGAGCTGTGTCTGCGTCTAGTTCGCCAGACACAAACGCTTGCCGCACATGGTATGCCAGCACTTCGTTATCGCCTTGGTTACGCCCTGTTATAAAACGGTATTCATCTCTTGCAAAAATAAAATCTTCTGCAATTATATCTGTGTCCACTTCAAAACCAGATACTAAACGCCCGCCGTCTGTCTTGTCGGGGTTCTTGAAATAATCTGTCATGCGCTTAACCGTTTGTGCTGCGCCCAATGCCTTGTTTACATGGACGGACATAATTCTTGTTGCTGCCATTTATAAATTCACCCCTCAAAATTTAGTAAAAACACATTAGACGTATGCGAATACTTTGCGCATCCATCCGCTACGGCTCAAACATAGTCAAGGGACGCTACGCTTAAACCCTTGACTATGTTTGTTCAATGGGTGCAATGGCTACGCCGAAAACGGGGAGCAGGAAAAACCACCCTGCCCCCCGCTTTCCGCTCCGCTCATTGTACCCATTGAACCGCCTACGCTAGTGTGGTGGTAGCTTGTAGTTAGTAAAACCGTGGGCCAGCCCACACCCGGCCTCCTCCAAAGAGCAGATATTAAAACCGCAATCAAACGGCATTGAAGGCGGTCGCAAAACACGCCCTCAATCATCTACAGAGTGGAGATATATTTTCTCATTACCTCACATGCTTCTCTAATGGAACGAGATACTGCGTTACCAGTGACATTTTGCAAGTCGGCTATTGCCTTGAATTTTAGGCCGTGAAAATAATATAGGTATACTCTGTATCTGCGTACTTCTGATAACATACCCATAGCTTGAAATAGTTGGCGATATGTTTCGTTTCTCATAACCGTTTCGGCTGTGTCCTCTTGTATAAGCCTGTGTTTCATATCTAACGCATCTACATCTGCTACGAAACCTAGCCGTCGCCTGTCTTGCCTACTTTGACTACGAATTTTCCTGTCGGTTGTTTCTAACCACTCTCTTATTTCGGGGGAAACTTCAACGGTAATATATTTACCGCTTGCAAGTCTATATGAAACCTCAACATCATTGGTTGGTGGTTCATTATGGGGTATATTGCTTGCCTGTGTTTCTTGAATGTTCATTTTTGCATACACCTTTCCGATTTTTATTGTTAAATGTGAAATGAAAAAGAGTGAAGAACGCTAAACCAGTGCGTTACTTCACTCTTTTAATCCGCTAACTTTTTTTCGTAATGCTCACATAGGATAGTTGCCACCGTGCCGTGTCCGTACTGCCCTTCGTATTTGAAACTGTCGGGGTTTTGGCAGTACAGTTGTACTTCGGTTTTAGCACTTCCTGGCTTTTGCGGGGTATCTCTATGGTCGCAGAATTTACAAGTGGAGCAGTTTTCGCCGCTGTCTATACGTTGTTGGGTTTGTCGTAAGTATGCGGCGTGTGTTTTGATTCGCTCCTCTGTTGCCTGTCGTTCTCGCTCGGTCTGTATATCCTCAATAATCCCCATGATTTGCCCCAGTGAAGGAAAGAAACCTTTGCGGTCGGCGGCCACAAAACGCATGATTGCCTCGTGGAATATGCCTGGCTCTATCGCTACAAAAATTTCAAGCCATAACGCCATTAACATATCGTGTTCCCTGTCGCTGTAATTGCGGGTTTGGGTTGGGAATGCTGTGCGTAGTTTTAATAAGCCTATGGAGATTTCGGCATCATAGATAGCCCCTTCTTGCGCCGTCATGCCATATCTGTGCATAAGCTGATTTTTAGCTAACTCTGCGAAAGTTGGTGTATTATTTATTTGTGTCAAGTCATGCTGTTGCTTGATGGGTTGCTGTTGCATATGCCGTCATCGCCCTTTCCAAGAACGGGTCTTGCCGTTCAGTTTTATTTGAATTGCCTATACTTTGTGGTTCATTAAGCCACAATTGTGGCATGGGTATATTGCATTGGTCGTTGTTGTACTTGCCCTCCAAAACCTTCTGCATATTGGCAGGAGATATAAGCCAGTCAAAATCCGCTTTCCAACCTCTATCGCCACCACCGCATAAGAAAATGCTTGCGGCCACCTTCTCGAACGCATTAAAAAAACCGCTTAGTCTATATTCCTTGAACTGTGTAGCGGTTTGGGTTTTGCGTTTGCCTGTTATGGCGCGGATGGGGCGCAGGTTGGTTGCTTCGCAAAGCTGGTTATACCCTTCAAGAATTTGTGTGTATGGTGTTTCGCCGCCGCTACTGCCGTCGCCTTTATCGCTTGCGGCAGTAGCAGTAGTATTACTCACCTCATTATAACTAGACTTATTATAATTATAGTTATTATAATTCGGGCTTAGATTTTGCGGCTCATGTGCCGTAAAATTTACGGGTTCAGAAGTGCAAATGTTAAAGGTCTGGCAATGTAGGTGTTGCGTTTCCGTAGGCGTAGTTGTTTCAGACCCGGGATTGTAGCCCATGTAGTCACCTTCGGAAGTGTAGCCCTGTTCTGTATCGGGGTTATAATCGGGAGCAGGGTCTACATATGGGTCGGGAGTTTCGTCATCGCCGATAATGGGCGAAAGAAGATAAATTTTGTTGGGCTTGTTAAGCCCCTGCTTTTTTCTTCTACAAGCGAAAGGTCTTTCAATTCTTGCATGACTTTTGTAACGGTGCGTTCTGATATGCCAAGCTGTTGCTCCATTTCCTCACGCTTGAAGTAAATATATACCTCGCCGTTTTCGTCATGCCAGCCGTTTTTTATGCTTATCTTGTGGCGGTCAAGAAGTAAGGTGTATAGGTTACGTGCGTTGTTGGTTATTCTGTTTCCCGCAAACTCGCCTGTGTACAAAAATCTTGGCATCTGGTAAAATGCACTGGTAACAATTGCTTGGCGTGTATATCTCATGCGCCTGTCTGTGGTGCGTGT
>WRGY01000016.1 GCA_009786925.1 Defluviitaleaceae bacterium
CCTTATCGCAAAAGCAATAATACGCCATTTTGCTATCCACAAGCCGCTTTGCATGTGGCAGATAGTCTGCCTTGCGCTCGCTCTGTACATAAGGACCGTAATCACCGCCAATACCCGGCCCCTCGTCAAAAGACAAGCCCGTAAGTCTCATCGTCTCAAAAATTGCGTCTGCCGCACCTTCGACCAGTCGCCCTTGGTCTGTATCTTCTATCCGCAAAATAAACGCACCGCCATCCCTTCGTGCGATTAGGTATTCATACAATGCTGTTCGCAGATTACCTATATGCATAAATCCTGTGGGACTCGGTGCGTATCGTGTACGTATCATAACAATCTCCTTAGTGGGATATTTTCCAAGATTTTAGCAGAAGATTAATAAATAAGCAAAGAGGTGTATTTGTACCTACGTTGTGATATGATAATTATGTAAATATTTTAAAAATAGAGGTGTTGTAAATGGGATTTATGTACATGGGTTTTGACCCGCTGTTTTTTTTGCTGGTGGTACCTGCGCTTTTGCTTACATTGTGGGCGCAGTTTAAGGTAAAGGGCAATTTTGACAAGTTTTCTAAGGAACGCACGACAAGTGGACTTACGGGAGCGCAAGCCGCCGCAGAAATCCTACGAATGGAAGGTATCCATGATGTCCGTATAGAAAAAACGGCGGGACATCTCACCGACCACTTTGACCCACGCAGTAACGTGATTAGATTGTCCGACAGTGTTTATGGCGCGGCTACTGTTGCGGCTGTCGGTGTTGCTGCGCACGAAGCAGGACATGCAATACAGCACGCGCATGGATACTCACCTATGAAACTGAGAGCCGCGATTATTCCTATTACAAATATAGGGTCTAAGCTTGCTATGCCTCTCATTTTTATCGGTTTTATCATGGGGGCGTTTGGACTTGTTAATTTGGGGATTATCCTGTTTGGTACAGTAGTGGTGTTTCAGCTTGTGACATTGCCTGTAGAATTTAACGCAAGCAACCGTGCTGTAGCCGCACTGGAGGGTAATGCAATGCTAACTGCCTTCGAAATAGAGGGCTCTAAAAAAGTGCTTAATGCTGCCGCGCTTACCTATGTAGCCGCGCTCGCAGTATCGCTCGCGCAGTTATTACGTTTTGTATTGATGGCTCGTAGGCGTTAGTTAGATTTTTTGTAGTTGCCCAGCGTGATTTCGCCATCGCCGAGGTTTGTTTCAGACTTTGATTTTTTATAAAAACGAGTGGCGTGTTTTAAGATTCCTTCGAATTGGTAAAACTCGTCATCCTTGGATAGTGGCAGAGAAACGGTTTGCTTTAGACAGCCTGATTTGTAGATTGCAGTGATAAGCTCGACTGTTTTTCTGCCGTCCTCGCCTGTGATTAGCGGGCGGGTGTTTGTTTCGATTGCGCCGAGGACATTGTCTATTTGTCCGTCAAATCCTTCGTGGGTGTGGTTTGGCAAGGCGTTATATTTGTCGGTGATTTCTTTTTCGAGAGCTTTGTTTAGCTCGCCAAATCCATTTGGTTTTGAAACCTCTGCCGCTACCGAAAACGGGGCGGCTATTTTTGCGTTTTCGCATTGCAAAACTATACTCTGCTCGCCGCCATGGTGGACAACGGAGCTTGTGACCGAGCCAAGCGCGCCATCGGCGTATTTTAAGATTGCAAATGACAAATCCTCACATTCGGAGTTGTCGTGCATTACATTAGAGAGTACTGCCGTGACTTCGGCGGGCAGTTCATTTTGAATCCAGTTTATCATGTCAATTTGGTGGACGGCGTGGTTTAGGGTTGGGCCGCCGCCTTCTTTTTCCCATGTCCCACGCCACCATAGGTCGTAGTAGCAGTGACCGCGCCACCATAGAGACTCTACATGTGCGCAACGCACCTTGCCCGCTATACCGCTGTCGGCAAGGGCTTTTAGCTTGCTTATCATATCAAGATAACGGTTTTGCGCGCCGCATGAGAGAATCACGCCGTTACGTTTTTCTGCCTCTAGCATTTCATCGCATTCTTTTAGGCAGGTAGCCATGGGCTTTTCTACAAGCACATGGATTTTTTTGTTCATACAGTTTATTGCTATGGATGCATGTACATATGGTGGCGTGCAGTTTGATGCAAGATGGATTTCTACATTTGAAGCAAGCATTCCTTCATGTGAGTCAAAGACTGTCGCATCAGTGAGATTGTATTTTGCCTTTGCCGCTTCGGCTTTTTCCGGAAAAATATCCACAAGTGCCACTATTTTGCATCTCTCCGGGAACTTTAGATAGCTGTTAATATGCGACCCGGAAATGTTTCCGCAACCGATGATTGCTACATTAATCATGTGAACAACTCCTACAATTTAAAATATGTGAGTTCTTAATATGTATATTTTAGCATCTTAGCCACAAAAAGTCATCTTTCCAAATTTTTGTTGTATTTATAAATGGAATATCGTATATTAGTATGTGAATAAAAAAAATGGGAGGAAAAAACATGCAGGCAATTATCAGAAAGAAAACTTATGATACCGATGACGCTACAAAGTTAGGTACTAAGTGTGCAGGAGAGTTCGGAAGCCCTGAAGGTTATGAAGAGCAATTGTTTGTTACAAAAGAAGGCAACCACTTCTTTTATGGTGTGGGTGGCTCGAGTAGCCCCTATGCCGAGCCCGCAATAAAAACTGCAACCAAAAAAGTTGCAGATGCATGGAAAAAAGAAAACGGAATAGGCTAGAAAGAGGAGGCATTAAAATGGAAGAAAACAACATGTACCAACCACCTACACCACCATCGGATAGTGCGCATCAGAGTGATACTGCTGTAATGAGTACCAAAGACTGGGCGATTACATTGGCTATCATTACACTAATCCCATGTGTCGGTATCATCATGGCGTTTGTATGGGCCTTTGGCAACACAGGAAACTTAAACAGGCGTAACTACTGCCGTGCGTACTTAATTATTATGGCGATTACTGTAGCTGTCGTTTTCTTGTTCTATGTAATGATATTTGCAGTGATGGGAGCGGCACTCATGGCGTGGTAATCCACTTTCCGCGAACAAAACGTGTGAGCAACATGGCAAGCCGTGCGATTTGGTCGAGCAAAACAGCAAACCACGCGCCTACCAGCCCAAACCCAAGCGGATATGTGAGTAAAAAACCCATGGCGGGTCGCAAAATACCTACTGTCAATATCATCGTAACTGCGACAAACCGCGTGTCTCCTGCGCCGCGCAAGCTACCGCCCATCACTACCTGTGCAGTCTGAAACGGCATAATCACAGCTAACATCAAAATCAAACCTGCCGCAGTTTCGATTATTCCGTCATACGTAGTAAACATCATAGGAAACCAAAACCGAATAATCACACAAATAACACTCAAGCAGGCGGCACAAAAAACAGCTAATCTAAGCCCGATTTTTCCATACATGGTGGAAAGGTCGGGTCTTTTTTTGCCCAAATTTTGCCCTACAAGCGAAGTCGTCGCGATTCCGATACCATCCGCAAAGGTAAAGCTCAACGCCATCAACTGCATAACAATCAAATGTGCAGCAAATTCTTCTGTACCCAAATTTGCAACGACAAGGGCGTATAAGAAGAAGCCTGCCCGTAGTCCGATTTGTTCTACGATACTGCCGGATGTTAGTTTGCCGATATTTCTTAGCATGACAATGTCAAAATTTCGGGGTTTTGCCTTTAGATTTATATATAATGGGCTGTTACGGTGGAGTATTGTATAGGTCGCAAGGCAGAACGCAACTGACGCGGCGATTACCGTAGACCATGCCGCACCTTCTACTTCCAAACGTGGGAAGCCGAAGCGGCCTTCTATTAGCAAAAAGTTTAGGATGACACTTAGCACCTTTGCTACTATATTTACCTTCATTGTGATTTTTGTATTACCGAATGCTCTTTGTGCCGCACAGATTGTCATTGTCATCACCTGCATCAGCAAGGCAAAGCTTGAAATCCTGAAATAAGAAGTAGCGGGTGCAATAGTATCCGCTTGTGCACCGGAAATCATCATCACAGGCCGTGCCAAAGATACAGAAATAATGGTGACAAGTACGCCAAGCATGAGATTGATGACCAGCGCGGTTTTTAAACAACTACGTACAGCGGCCATATCACCCGCACCTTTGTTGCGTGCAATAATCGCCGTCACAGAAATATTGAGCGCGAAAAACGCAGCCAAAAAAATCATCCTTGGCTGTATGGTGAGTCCCACTGCCGCTACAGCTACGCCATATGCATCCAGCCTCCCTACCATTACGGTGTCTATCATGCCCATCAGCGACATGCTTACCATTTCTACTACGGCGGGCA
>WRGY01000017.1 GCA_009786925.1 Defluviitaleaceae bacterium
ATACAGCAACAAAAATCCTTGCCAGTTATCGTGGCAATATTGGTAAATACCCAGCTGAAAGACATCTATTTTACAATATTTGTAATCTTATTGAGGAAGCACATAGAGAATTGTCAAACGGTGAAGTTGGGTTTTACGTTGACAATTTGAAAAAAGCTATGTTTCAAGAGCCTTTGAAAATATCGAATCGCAATTTTGAGTAAATTTAATCGGTTCAAAATTGTGAAACATACTTCACTGCACAAATGCTAGCACAGTTTAGAGGTGTACAAAGTAGCGGGGTAGCAATATCATCCATTACTCTTGCAGAACTGGAATTAGGCGTGTCAAAAAGCCAAGCTGTCGAACGAAACCGAAATGCTTTGCTTGCATTTTCCACACTTGTGAATATACTTCCGTTTGACATTTCTGCGGCAGCAGTATACGGCAATATCCGCGCTACGCTTGAAAAAAGGGTCAGCCAATAGGTATACTTGATACGTTGATTGCGGCTCATGCAAAATCGCTAAACCTTACGCTTGTAACTAACAATACCCGAGAATTTCAACGTGTGGATGGATTAACGATTGAAGATTGGATGCAGAAGGCGACCATCCCCTAAAACAAATAAGCGTCCAGCTTACGCAAGCTCTGTCGACTAAGCCGTTTAACATCCTCCACGATGTACCTATTACCATCTACATCAAAGATGATTACGCTTGTGTCAGAAAGCATCCTGATATTGCGGCTTACGTCTTTTATGGCGCAATTTTTTTTGTACTCCACGCCTTTTTTATTTTTCAGCCTTAGTTCCAAGTATACATAGCCGAGTTTGTCTTGTACGGATACTACATCCAAGACTTCGGGCGAATAATAACGATTGTCCAGCTCATTTTTTACGATTTCTCGCTGGGAAGAAGGGAGGTCGTCCACGTTTTTTAGTATTCCGATTTCTTTGTTGTCATGGTCAGCTACAGAAATATATTCGAATGGATGCCTTAGAGGCATAATGCGGCGCAAAATCACATGAGCATGGTCTTCGCCCTTATATTTTAGTCCCGCAAATCCACCGGAGTCGCTATAAAATTCGGCTTCCTTTATTTCCAAAATGCCTAAATCAAATGTGTCCATTTTTACAGCTCCTCTATAATTTTTTACTCATATACAAAATCAAATCGTCGTCGTTAGCGCATGGTGCGTATGGTGGCAAAATTTTATCCTTATACCAAACTCCGCTCCCATTGGGGATGTAGCCTCGTTTTGCGTACAAACGTTGTGCATTGCCATAGTCGGTATACAGGCATACACCGAGGCAGATTTCGTCTGCGGTTTGTTCCGCGAGTTTTTCTGCCGCATCCATCAACGCTGTACCTATTCCCCGCCGTTGAAATTTTTTCAGTACATTAAAATCGCAGATGATGGGAATACCTTTGTCAGCAAACGCACCATAGGTTGGGTTTGGAATCACCGTAAGATACCCTGCCACCGCGCCGCCAAAAAGTGCCACAAGCGCGTGGCGTGTCCCTGCGTTTTGTTCATCGAAGTATCTCGTAAAATACGCGACGTTTTTATCTCCCCAGCCTTGGTTTATGCCAAACTCCTCTGCCAGGATTGCAATGTCGGCATGTTCCATTCGGCGTACTTCTATAGCCATCGCTAAAATTTCCATGGATTATCTTCCTTTCATAAATCCCATTTCCCAAAAAACTTTAATCCATGCTAATAACCTTCAACCCTTCAAGTTGAATCATATAAAGCTTATGATACGCACCCTTCTTCTTCATAAGTTCTTCGTGAGTGCCTGTTTCAATGATTTTGCCCTTGCGTATGACGGCGAGGCTATCCACGTCTTTTAACGTACTCATCCTATGTGCAATCGAAATCGTTGTGCGGTCGGCTTGCAGTTTGTTTAAGGCGTTTTGTATTTTGCCTTCTGTTTCGGTGTCCATGGCGGCTGTGGCTTCGTCCAGGATTAGGATTTTTGGATTTTGTATAATCGTGCGCGCTATAGAAATACGTTGCTTTTCGCCACCGGAGAGGTCTTGGCCTCCCGCACCTACACGAGTCTCATATGCATCAGGCAGTTTTGTGATAAAGTCGTGGGCAGAGGCCATTTTTGCCGCCCATATTACTTCTTCGATGGAGGCATCGGGTCGGGCATAGCGTATGTTGTCGGCGATGCTTCCTATAAACAGATAAATATCTTGGGATACAATGCCTATGTTAGCCCTTAGCTGTTGCAGTGGCAGGCGTTTTATATTTATGCCGTCTATGGTGATTTTTCCCTCGTTGGGGTCGTATAGACGTGCGATTAGGTTAGCCAGAGTAGATTTTCCCGAGCCTGTTTTTCCGACAATACCGAGGCTTTTACCTGCTTTTACTTCCAGTGACAGACCCTTTAGTATGGGCAATGCCGGTTCGTATTGAAACCATACATCTTTTACTACGATGTCACCTTTAAGAGAATCTACTTTTACGGGGTCTTTTGGCTCTTCTACTTCGGCCTTTGCGTCAAGCACCTCAAAAACACGCTGTGCCGCGTCTACGCAACGCGCCCACCAGTTGCTGACGGTCGCCATAAACTGTAGCGGGCCGTAGAGCATTCCCAGATATGCGAGGAATGCAAGGAATGTACCGAGCGAAATTTCGTCATTGATTACCATCATCGCACCTATGGCTGTGACTGCAACCTGCCCAACAAAAAGGAAGAGATATATTAGCGGAAACGCCGTCCATCCAAGGTTTGCCGCACCAATCCACGCATCGGCATGACGAGTATTTGATGCAGAAAAACGCGTGGCTTCTTCGTTTTCACGCGCAAACGCTTTTATGACACGTTGTCCGTTGACGGAGTCGGACACCATGTTATTCATCTGCGAAGAAACAACCCACATTTTGTGATGATACCGCTGAAAGAGTTGCATCAGAATGTAAAACATAATCCCTGCAAAAGGTACAATGGTTACACATATGAGTGCGAGCCGCCATTCCAGCCTAAACATGACAAAAAAAATACCGATGAAAAGAATCAGATTTAAAACAATAAATGGCAGACCATCTACAAAGAACCAATAAATATTGCGAGCGTCACGGCTTACTTTGTTCATGAGAGAGCCTGTGCGTTTTGAGGTATAAAATGAAACAGAAAGCCGTTGCATTGCTTCAAAAATCCGCACTTGCAGGTCATAGATAATCCACGGCATTGTCCTTGCCAGCACTACCTGATACGCCATCTGGAAAAGTGTCGCAAGCACACGTACACCGATGATGACAAGCACAACCATACCAATCATCTGATAAAAACGCCCATCATAAGTGAGTACATCATCAATAAACATTCTGGTACCGATATAAGGCCCCAAAATCTGCATGATTGTAATAAAAAGCATGGTAATCGTACATGCCGCAACCTTGCCTTTATAGTATTTAAAGAAGGTAAGCAAGCGGAAAAAGATACTCATCTTGTCTGCACAACGTGGACATAGTGCGCGTTCCGGCTCCGGGAAGCGATGTCCGCATTTAGGGCAAAAAAGGGCTTCTTCGAGTCGGATTTCAAACATGGGTTCCTCTTCACCCGCGATGATGTTTTTTACGACTTTTACGAGTCTGTCTACAAAGCTCTGATGCCCGAGGGTAAACAGAAGAATCAACTGTTCATTACCTTCATGACTGCTCACGAGGCGGCATGTGGAGAGTAGGGACTCTGTTTTCAGCTCTCCCAGTTCGGCAAGAGGATATGTCACGACATCATGTGTGTCATACTGCGCCACGAGTCTTCTGGAGTCCTCGACTCTCACCACACGCTCCACACCGTACAAGATGTATAGATTTTTGCGGCAAACCGCCACATAAGTATCAGAAAAATCGCCGTCCAATGTCATGTCTGTGTGGACGGCAAAAATCAAATCCTTCACAGGCACACCGTTGGCGGCAAAAGCTGTGTACATATAATCGTATGTCATTAAAAAAATCCTCTCAAGCGTAAATGGCAACCTCGCCATTATACTCCGATAGGATTTTTCTAACAATGGTAAAAAACGTTTTATACAAAAGTTTTATCCTTCAACCAAAACGACAGAACTCTGTGGCGACAAAGTTATTTTCAGCTCCCCACGAGAGACATAGTAGCGGCGTGATGTTTCTTGGAATGTGTCGTCGCCTGTTGATATTTTTTCTGTAAGATAGCCTCCGGATATACCCGCCTTCCAGACGGGAAGCGTGACTTCCTTGGGTCTGGAGCTGTTGTTTAGGGCTATGATTAGTTTGTTTTGATTATCCCATCGACCGAAGGAGATGAAGTTGTGATTTGACCATATAAACTCAACGGAGCCATGGCGCAGGGCAGAGTAGTCCTTACGCAGGGCTATGAGTTTTTTGTGCAATTCAATGAGGGTTTTATCCTCGTTACCCCATGGATAGGGGCGGCGATTGTCCGGGTCTGCCCAGCCCGCAAGGCCTGCTTCGTCGCCATAGTATATGGTGGGCGCGCCCGGCCATGTCATCTGGAACACGACGGCTTCCATCATCACATTTTTATTCACATCGCGTTCTGCGGCTCGTGCGCCT
>WRGY01000018.1 GCA_009786925.1 Defluviitaleaceae bacterium
GGGGGGGGGGGGATACACCAAAAGTTTGAGCGTACTTTCGGAAATTTTGAAGTCATGCAAGAAGTCCAGTGTAGATGTTTTGGTCATAACCGCTCAAGCCCGCATAAACACTAGGTTTGTCGGGATTTTTCAACACCGCAAAGGCGCGATGCGATATGAAAACCAAATGCAACCTTTGCAAGATTTGCAAATCATGCAAATTCCTAAAAAATCTTGAAATAATAACTGCCTATGAGCCATTTGAGCCTTTGCCCTTGGGTGGTACGGATGGCTTTTCTGTCTCTATAGATATAGGTACGACCACCCTTGCATTCGAGCTCATTGACCGGCATAACCATGAGGTAATCGCCACGCATTCTTGCCTTAACAGCCAGTACAGTTATGGTGCAGACATCATCACACGCATAACATACGCAAACGAGGGCAACCTGCACCATCTGCATAATCTTATACATCAAGACATAAAAGAAGGCATAAAAATTCTCTCCCCTCCTTCGCCTCCGTCCCTCGTCATCACAGGCAACACTACTATGTTGCACTTTTTGCAAAACTTTCCATGTGACACATTGGGTGTGTATCCCTTCACGCCATTCTCTGTTCATGCCCAAAATACAGAAATCCTTGGCTATCCTGCCTTTATATTCCCCTGCATATCTGCATTTGTTGGTGCGGATGTTGTTTCGGGGCTTTTTTGTTTGGATTATCCGCGTATATCGGGGCATAATCTTCTCATAGACTTGGGTACAAATGCAGAAATAGCCCTGTTTTCTCCCGAAAAATTAATCGTAACATCAGCCGCTGCGGGCAATGCCTTTGAAGGCGGCAACAAAAACGGCGCGGATGCAATAAAATCATTTGATACTCTGTCCCCCAAAGACGCTAACGAAATCATACTCGCCAAGGCCGCCGTCCGCTCAGGAATCAAAATTTTACTTGAAGAAGCAGGCATTTTATACGACAATATAGAAAGGGTCTTTCTTGCGGGAGGATTTGGGTATAAAATAGATGTCAAGAGCGCGGTACGTATCGGACTTTTTCCCGCGCCATTGGCGGATAAAATTAAACCCATCGGCAACATCGCCCTGGGAGGATGCACAAAGTACGCACTCTCTCCACATTTTGCAGAGCATTTTGTCGGCCTCCAAGAAATTAATCTGGCTACACATAAAAACTTTAACGACTACTTCCTAAAGTATATTCACAAATAAATAAGGCAAAACTAAAGGGGCTGACACCATGGTCTGCGAAAAATGTAAAAAAAATCCCGCGTCGGTACACATGCAACAGTTTACAAACGGCAAAAAGGTGGAGCTTCACCTTTGCCAAGAATGCGCATTCAAATTTGATAATCCGGAAATGCTTGTTCCGTTAGAAAATATTTTTAAGGGCTTTCTTGACCAAATCAACAGCAAATACCTAATCCCGCCGGGTACATCGGGTAAGGCACCTGTAGTACGACCTGCAAAACCCTGTACACGTTGCGGTATGACGTTTAACAAGTTTAAGACAGGCGGTCGCCTGGGCTGTGATGTCTGTTATACTTCCTTTGCAAAAGAAGTAGAGGTTTTGCTTAAAAATGTACAGGGCAGTACTCGCCATGAGGGAAAGTACCCACGTCGTATGGGTGCCGGATTAATCAATAAACGCCAAATCACAGAGCTGAGAGCAAGCCAAAAAAGAGCAGTAGAAGAAGAAAACTACGAAGAAGCCGCACGCCTGCGTGACGAAATCCGCGTGTTGGAGCAAGCTCAAAACGAGGAGGATAACCGGCAATGAGCATACCATGGTACCAAGAAAGTTTGACCGACCACAGCGAAATCCTATCCTCACGTATTCGCCTTGCACGTAACATAAAAAAGTATCCATTCCGACGCAAGCTCACCGGTGACGACGCTTCTGCCATGGTAGAAGAAGCCACCCTCGCCGTCACGGGAGCAAGCACGTTTTTTCGTAGTCTCGACATACAATCGCTTGCAAAACCCGAGCAAAACGTGTTTCTCGAAAAGCATATAGTAAGCCCCGAGTTCCTCAACGGTAATCTCCCAAAGGGTCTGCTTATCAGCGATGACCAAAACGTAAGTGTCATGGTCAACGAAGAGGACCATGTCCGTATCCAAGCCATAAAACCGGGCGAAGGACTAACACTTGCCTACGAAACAGCAGGTCAAATAGACGACCTCATCGAAGAGCGTGTAGAGTTTGCCTTCCATACAGAATATGGCTACCTCACAGCCTGCCCCACAAACACAGGCACGGGACTGCGCGCCTCCTATATGATTCATCTGCCATGTCTCAGCAAATCCGATATGCCAAACACCATCCTGCCCCAAATCGCAAAGTTTGGTGTGACAATGCGTGGTATCTATGGCGAAGGTACAGCCCCAATGGGCAGTATCTATCAGATTTCTAACCAAAACACATTGGGTAAATCCGAAGAGGATATTATCCTCGGGCTACAAAACGTAACCCGAAACGTACTTGCAAAAGAGCATATGGCGAGGCACAAACTCCTCGTTACACAAAAGAGTCAAATAGAGGACACTGTCTACCGCGCCTACGGCATACTGGCCAACTCTCGCCTGATTTCTGCAAAAGAGGCCATGGATTTGCTGTCCGACATCCGACTTGGATACATTACAAAAATTCTCGAAAAGCCAAAGCCCACAAAACAAATCTACCAAATAATGATGGAAATCCAGCCCGGGCATTTGCAACGCAGTGTAGGCGAAGAAATGACCGAGCAAGAACGAGACAAAATCCGAGCAAACTATCTGCGAGAAATATTCGAAAACTAAATAAAGAGGAGGCTACATAAGCCATGAAGGGTCCCTTGACAGAAAAAGCCAGACAAGCAATACAAAATGCACAGGACGCGGCAAAAGAGTTTGGGCATTCGCATGTGGGTACGGAGCATTTGCTTCTTGGGCTTGCTCGTGTGCCTGACAGTGTCGCGGCAAAAGTATTAGATTTACAAGGCGTTAATGCCGAAAGTATTCAAAAAGAGTTGCAAAATACTACAACCGCAGGGGGCGCACCTACCATAGGCAGTATCGGGCCGCAGGATTTTACACCACGTACAAAGCGAATTTTAGAAAATTCTCATCAAGAAGCATTACGCATGAAAACAAATTATATCGGCACAGAGCATCTGCTTATTGCCCTGATAAAGGAAACCGAGTCGCTTGCCAACACCATTCTTGCATCACTAAATGCTAATCCTACAAAAATGTTTGATGATGTAATGGCAATGTTGGGAGAAGCAAACAGCGGGATGCCGCCATTTCCATTCCCGATTAATCCCGGGTCTAGGAATAATCAAAAGTCAGGCACACCTACGCTGGACAAATTTAGCCGAGATTTCACGCTAATGGCGAAAGAAAACCACTTTGACCCCATAGTAGGCCGCTCAAAAGAAACCGAGCGCGTCATCCAAATCCTAAGTCGCCGCACAAAAAACAACCCATGCCTTGTCGGAGACCCGGGTGTGGGCAAAACAGCCATAGCCGAAGGCCTCGCACAGCGGATTCAGTCAGGTGATGTACCCGAGCCGGTAAAAAACAAGCGTGTCGTCGGTCTTGACATCGCAGGCATGGTGGCAGGTACAAAATATCGTGGCGAATTTGAAGAACGCATAAAGCGCGTACTAAACGAAGTAAAAGCAAATACGGATGTCATCCTCTTCATAGATGAGCTTCACACCCTAATAGGCGCGGGTGGCGCAGAGGGTGCGCTTGATGCGGCAAATATCCTAAAGCCTGCCCTGGCTCGTGGCGAAATGCAAGTCATAGGCGCGACCACACTCGATGAGTATCGTAAGTATATCGAAAAGGACGCGGCATTGGAACGCCGCTTCCAGCCTGTGATGATAGACGAGCCATCCGAAGAAGAAGCCATAGAAATCCTAAAGGGTATCCGCGATAAATACGAAGCCCATCACAATGTCCAAATCACGGATGATGCAGTCGTCGCCGCAGTGCAGCTATCGGCGCGTTATATTTCTGACCGCTTTTTGCCTGACAAGGCAATCGACTTACTTGACGAAACTGCGTCTAAGGTGCGCTTGCGTTCATATACCACACCTCCAAACATAAAATCTCTGCAAGAGCAAATAAATGAACTCGAAACCGAAAAAGAAGCCGCAATCAAAATAGAAGAATTTGAAAAAGCGGGAATGCTGAAACAACGCCAAACCGCGTTAAAAGAGCGACTCGAAACCGAAGAAAAAGACTGGAAAGAAACCCACACAAAATCCCACCACATAGTGGACGGAGACGAAATCGCAGATGTTTTGGCCGCTACTACAGGTGTTCCCGTAAAAAAATTGCAACAGGAAGAAAGTAAACGCTTGATGAAAATGGAAGATACAATCCATGAGCGTGTAATAGGGCAAGACGCGGCAATAAAAACCGTTTCTAAGGCAATTCGTCGTAGCCGTGTAGGACTAAAAAACCCTAATCGCCCCATAGGCTCATTCTTATTCCTCGGCCCCACCGGTGTGGGCAAAACCCATCTATGCCGCGCTTTGGCAGAAATCCTCTTTGGCGACGAAAACGCAATCATACGGGTGGATATGTCCGAGTTTATGGAAAAGCACAATGTTTCTCGCCTTATCGGCTCGCCCCCGGGATATGTAGGATATGACGAAGGCGGCCAACTTTCTGACCGCGTTCGTCGCA
>WRGY01000019.1 GCA_009786925.1 Defluviitaleaceae bacterium
AGTCTTTTTCTGGCATTTCCGACTTCTTCATTAGACCCGAACCCTCACTTCAACTCTCTTTACCTTGGGTTGTCTGAAAAAAATGGGGAAACTCAAATCTTGATTCTACTTGTCCATATGGTTTTATCGCGGTATAATGCAAAAATGTGAATAATGATTTTTCCTTGGAGGTATGATAATATGAGGCGTTGGTTTAGACGGCATAAACAAGCGTTCATTGTTTTGCTTGCGGTTTTGCTTGTTTTGCTTTTGGCCGCGGGGCCCATAATGATGTTTTTTGTTTAAGGGGAATTATATATGGATGATGAAAACAAAAACAACGAAATGGACGATTTAGAGGCGCAGTTATCCTCTCTTGGTCTTTTTGGTAGTGATGATGACCCCGACCCGTTTGGAGGTCTTAGTTTTGATGAAGATGACCCTTTTGCCGCTTTGGACGCTCTTTCAAACCCACAATCCGCGCCTCCACCTCCCGAAAGAAAAGAGGTCTCTCTTGATGACCTCGATGATATTTTAGGCGAAGTTGAAGATGTTGTTGAAGAAGAGGATGTTGCTGAAGATATTGATTTAGATGAGTTACTCGGAAGTGAGGAGCCGTCGGAAGATATTGCTGAGGATGTGGTTTTGGCCGAAGAGCCGATGGAAGAGCCGGTGGAAGAGCTGACGGAAGCGCCATCTGCCGAGGTTGAAGCTGATGACCCCGAAGTCATAGAAGCAGTCGATGAAGCCAATGACATTGATGATATGAGTGCGCTGGATGACCTCGACGACCTTCTTGGGGGTACGCCTGGGGTTGCAGAAGACCCGCTTGCTGACTTCGAAGAGCCTGATTTAAGTGGTTTTGAGGATTTGGATAGTCTCATGGGTGGAGATGGTGGCGGAGATTTTGATGATTTAGACAGCTTGTTTAGCAGTGCAGGCGGGCCTATGAGCAACGACGGGGACGCTATGGACTTAGACGCACAGCTAAACGCGCTACTCATGGCAGACCAAGCCGCAGATGAGACTTTTGAAGTAAAAGATATTTCTTCTGCGATGCCTACGCAGTCTGTATATGACCCGGAAGTTGATGGAATGGGGTCTGTTCAGTATGTAAAAGGCTCTATTTCCATGGAAGAAGAAAAGCCTGTAAAGCTCTTCGAAAACATGTCCTCCGGCAAGATGGTGGCTACATTTGTTGTCGGTGTTTTGCTTATATGCGTGGGGGCGGTCACGGCTATTTTGGCGCATTCAGCAGTACAGGCGCAGGACAGTCAAATCGCATCGCTGGAGCATTTTGTCGCAATCGAAATCCCCGAAGGCACGGCTAATGATATTTTTGTACACGAAAGTGCTGTCGTGGGCGGGGTTTCGCTTTCTCTTACGCGGATTTCTGCCGGGTACTCGGGTACTTTTGTTTACTTTGATGAGTTTTTTGACCCCGACGATTTTTATATTCTAATGTACAATCAGGCTCGACATTTGTATGCACGTACTACTTTTGGCATGAGTGGTTCTGTGGATACGGGTACGGTGCTTAGGTTTGGGCCGCTTACATTTAATACGCTGTTTTTGACTCTTCATATACAGTGCAAGAGCAGTGGTGAGTTTGCACTGTTTAGTTATCGTTTTCTTTCGCCGCCTGTACATGATGCACCTGTGTTTATTAATCGCTCCATCAATGTGGCAGGCCGCAGTGAGAGACCTTCCGGTATAAATATCGGGTCGGCTGTATTTGACAGTACCAGCAGTGCCGTCCATTTTAACTATACTCATGGGTCTGCGGAAGAGGGCTTTAGTTTGCTTGTACAAGATGATGTGGCAGTAATGAGCCTAAATGACCTGGGTGGTTCGATTATCCCAATGACCAACGAAAACGCCATCGTTTATTTTGAGGATTTTGGTATCGCTCTTGGGACATCGGTGTTTGGGCCTCTGTTTAGCTTGGAAAGTAATGTCGGTGTGATTTTTAACGGGCTTACGTATTTTTATCCAAACCCGACTGTAGGTGTAATGCCGGAACAGCTCTTCGGAAACGACCAAAACAACCCCTTCCTTGTAGAGACAGGAGAGTTTACGCTTAACCTCGAAGGTATGGTGCAGGATGGGCAATATGTTATCCTCACTTTCCATGGTCTAAACGAGGCAAATCGCCGTATTGCTACAGATGCAGATATAGCGTTGCGTATAGCTTTGGATGATGGACATATTGATATACAAGGGCGTACTCGTGTGTCGCCGCGTGGGTCGGATGTTATTTTTGACTTGCAACCATATATTAATCGTATACGCGATGTGCATATTTCGCAGTATTCTCTTGTGATTAATCGGATAAAATATGACGTACCCTCTACACGGATACCTGTCAGGGTAAGCAGATTCTATAACATGAAGAATACCCGCAGACATATGGCCGAGACTGCTGTTGTCGAGGCATTAAATTCTCTGATGTCATATAAATCAGGGGAAACATCGCGGGCAGGGGTTTTTGGGGTATCACAGGATATAATAAACTCTCCGATTGGCGAAATGTTTGCACCTGCGGATGTCAATGGGGTGCGTCCTATGTTTGCCGCTTCGGTATCTACGGGTGCGCTGGTCAGCAATTATGACTATCTCGCTATCGCGGAGGTACAGTGGACCCTGGGGGAAAGCTCGGATTTGCGCTATTTCCGCGAAACATTTAAGGTTACAGCTCGCAGTAGAGACGGAATATGGAGCATCGTAGGTTTGGAGATTCTATGATACCAGAATATAAATTTGCGTTTATTGCTTGTTGCCTCATTGTAGCTTTGTTTTCGTATGCACGCTGTTATTCCAAAAAGGAATGGTGTCTGCTGGTTTGTGGACTCGGGTTTACGCTTTTGGCCGATTATTTTTTGGTTTTGAGCGGACAACATCTTTTTGGGGTGGCGGCGTTTTGTTTTGTTCATGTGTTTTATATTTTTAGGGCTGTTGAGTTTAAAAAGTGGATGGCCGTGCCGCTTGCTTGTGTTGCTGTGGTCTGGGTAATTGTTTTTGCTGTCGGGTCGGTTGTGGCGATGGCGGGACTGTATGCATTGCTTTTTTTTGCAAATATTATTGTTAACATTAAATCAAAAAACCACCGTCCAAGGGCTAATTTTTACCTTGTGATGGTGGGTTTGGCTTTGTTCGCGCTCTGTGATATTAATGTCATGCTGTTTAATCTTGCTCGATATACGGGGATTACACATGGGTTTGATTCCGCATTTATGCTGATTTGGATTTTTTATTTGCCCAGCCAATTGTTGTTGGCTATCAGTGCATTAAGGCTATCTAAAAGCCCAAAACTTGTTGAGCAAGAAGTTTAGCGGCACCGTAAAGCATAGGTTGATGAGTGGCGCAATAAACGCCGAGAGGTTTAGGATTTCTACCATCAAAAACAGCGTCGCAGTGCTTAACAAGAAGGTAGCGCCATATACTACATACATTTTTATAAGTTGGATGATGGGGGCGGCCGCGCTTGTAAATACAAAGCGACGGCTTAAAAAAAACGCGCTTATTACACTTATGACAAACGCGATTATATTTGCAATCAGGTAAAACACACCCAATAAAACAAGTGCGTAATAAATGGCAAGGAATAGAAATGTGTTAAAAAGCCCCACCAGCCCAAAGCGTATAAATTGCTTAACAAAGTTGAAAAAATCAGCTTTGTTATAGATGCCCAAAATGTTTAAAATTTTCATGCTCGCATTTTATGATAAATTTTAGATATATGCAATGCATAGGTACCCGGGCTTGTACATATAATCCCTCAGGAAGGGTGAGGGATATGATGCCTGCATTGTTTGCGTATCTTCAAAATATAACTTACTATCTGGTGTTTGCTACGGTGATTGGAATTTTTTCGCCGTCGGGCAGATATAAGAAGTTTGTCTCGATTATATTGGGTTTTGTGCTTTTGCTTTTGATGATACAACCGCTTGCGGGTTTTGTCAGCGGGAGGGATGCCCCTGTTACACAATGGTTTGCAGGGTTTGGTCAAGAGGGTGTGGATTCTGACTATGAAAAGTGGTGGGATGGGCATTTGCGTGAGGCTTTTGAGGCACAACTCACGGCGCAGATTTCGCGGCTGTTAGAAGGCTTTGAGTTGCATTCGGCGGCTTTTTCTTATGCTGATGATTTTGGTGAGTTAAGTTCTGTCAGTGTCAGTGTCAGTCGAAGAGATGCTGATGATTACACAGACCGCATCCCTTTTATCAGGATACAAACGCCGCAGGTTAGGATTATACAAGTCGGTGAGCCTGCCGCAAAATCCTGTCCTGATGTTGATTTTATAAAAAATTTAATTTCTGACTTCTACAACCTTCCTATTTCACATATACATGTGAATGTACAAAAGTGAGGTGAATCAAACATGGCAAATGTATTTCGCAAACTTATGACGGAAAACAAGATGTTGGTACTTGTTTTGGTGGTGTTTGTAGTATTAGGTGCGTTTTTTTTGGTTTTGGGTAGGGTTGTGAATGAGCCGGAGGAATATATCCGTGATTTCATATACGGCGCACCCGAGCCTATGGAGGTCGCTCTCTCTGCTGTGCGTGAGGAGTTCCACTACGAGCTGGCCATAGAGCGTCGGCTGGAAGAGTTTTTTTCACTCGTGGAAGGTGCAGGAAATGTGCGTGTGATGGTGAGTCCGCTGGGTAGTGCCGAGACGGTTTTTGCCATAGATGTAAACGAAACCCGCGCACAGACAACAGAGGCCGACAGTCAAGGTGGCACACGAGAAACGCAAAATCACCAACGTGCCGAACAAACGGTAATCATCACAAACCGTCAAGGAGCCGATA
>WRGY01000020.1 GCA_009786925.1 Defluviitaleaceae bacterium
TCGGTACCGCTGACGGTATAGAGGCTGTGGCGCAGTTTATCAAAAAGGCGCTAACCTCTCCCCGCTTCCGCTGCTTGATTTACGATACGCAGTACGGAAGCGAATTAAAGCAGACAATCATTGCCGGCGACGCTACGCCGGAATTTGTAGAGACAGAAATCCCGCGGCTTGTGCGAGACGCATTGCTTGTGGATAGCCGCGTATTTGAGGTATACGGCTTCGTTATTTCCTTTGAAACCGAAAACGCTGATATAAGTTTTACCGCGCATACGGCGTTCGGGCATATAAACATTCGGTTTGGTCGTTCGCCTAGTGACGAACTGCTCGACCATGCGTCCTGGGAGGTGATTTAATTGCTTTTTAAAGATAGGACCTTTGAGAATATAATGCGCGAAATGCTGCAAGCTGCTCCTAAAGGAATCGACCTTCGCCAAGGCAGCATTTTTTATGATGCGGTTGCTTCTGCGGCGTTAAAAATATCGCACTTCTACGCGGATATAACCACGCTTTTCGACCTGGTGTTTATAACTACTTCATCAGGCGAATACCTGGACCGCAGGGGGCAGGAGTTTAACGTCTGGCGAAACCCGGCAACGCGTGCCCGCTATGAATATTTCTACACAGGCCTGCGGACACCGCAACCTGGTGAGCGATTTTTCCAAGATGGATTATTTTTCACCCTGCGCGCTAATTCCAATATATGGCCGGAGCCGTTTCTCGAAGCGGACGCCCCGGGCACAACAAGCAATAACGTTGAAGCGGACTCGAAAGCCACGCCAATGAAAAACATGCCCCAACCTTCAACATCTACCTTCGGCCGGCTAATCGAGCCCGGCGCCGATGAGGAGCACGACGAAAATTATCGCCGTAGGATTATGGAGAAAATTGCAGGTCCGGCCGAAAACGGCAACCGCCAACACTACAAAACCTGGGCGGAGTCAATTGCCGGTGTGGGGCGTGCTCGGATTATCCCGCTTTTCGCAGGCCCCAATACGGTTATGGGTGTGATAATCGACACCGAAGGAATGCCGGCGTCTCAAACAGTTATCGAGCGCGTGCAAGAATTTATTGACCCTATCACCAACGGCCTCATGGTTACATTTGCCCCTAGCGGCGAGGTTGTCGAAGCCCCTGCGGTTACGCCGGAAGGTGATACTGTTGTCGTCGGTGGCGGGTTAGGTGACGGGCAAGCCAATATAGGCGCGCACTTCGCGGCGGTTGCGCCGAGCATTATCACAATCGACATTGAATTTGATGGCGAGCTCACGCAAGGTGCCAACTCAGACAGCATAATCACAGACGTCAAAATCGCCATTGACAGCTATTTACGCGACATAAACCTGAATAATCCCGAGCGAACGCCTATGGTTGTCCGCGTTTCCGTGATTAGCTCCATTCTTCATAGCCACGACGGCTTAATTGATTATTCCAACCTTACCTTAAACGGCGGAGGCGGCAATATTTCACTTACCGATAGGCAAATCGCCATTTTGGGGCTGGTCGAAATTCGCACATAGTGCGGATTTCTGCTCGATATGCGTCCTAGGAGGTGAAAATTAATGCTGATATATGAAAACTCGTTCCCCGCCACTTACGAGGAGATTAAAACCTGGTACCCAGTATGGTATAGGGAAGTTTTCGAGATGGACGCAATTTGGCAAGTTGTTGGCGGCCAAATGGACCAGATTCAAGCTGACTTAGTCCAAATGGTTGAAAACAATTTTATTGAATTTGCAGACGAGCCAACCATTACAAGGCTAGAGGCCTTTTTCGGAATAGTCCACCCTTTTCCTAGAACTTTGGTGGAACGTCGGGCAGTGCTAATCGGTTTTGTGCGCGGACGAGGGCATATCGGGCGGCCTCAAATAATCGAGATTATCTCATTATTTACGACTGGCGTTATAGACGTTAGGTTTTCACGCCCAGGCGCAATCGACGTAACCGTTACCCGCGATTTTGGCGATATGTTTAACCTTGCCGACATTCACATGATACTAGGCCACCGAATCCCAGCGCATTTAACGCTTGGTGTTGTTGATTTACCCCAACCTGTGCGTGTTATTAATCAAAACGATTTTACGTTTATCGATTTATTTATGATTAGTTTTAGAGTTGGGAACATTACCGCCCCGCAAATTGTTCTTAACGGGCAAAGAAACCTTTACGGGACTTGGCAGCTAGGCGATGGAATTGCTCACGGAATAGATTTTATTGACTTTCATGTCAAGGTGACCATTAGAAATTATGGGGTGGTCGCCAAAGGTGTGTTGCTTGATGGGCGAAACCTGCTTGACGGCTCGGTTTTTCTTGATGGACGAAAGTTCGGACCGCTTAAAGGAATATCGGCGCACCAGCTAGATATGGGGGCATTCAAAATTCCCAATAAATTTAGCGTGTCAAGTGGTGTAACTTTCCCGATTTTTAATCTTACAAACTCAGAAAACTTTGAGCTTGCGGATTTTGCGGTGCATGCAAACATTGTCAACAGCGGCATGGTACAAAAAGGTATTTTGCTAAATGGACAACGACCGCTTAACGGTACGTGGCCTTTAAGTAAATGGGCGAATCTTATGAGCGGTTTATCCACACATAATTTTAACGCCGGTGTTTATCAATTTCAAAACGGTAACCGCCTTGGTGCGGGACTGCTTGAAAAATCAAGACCTTGGGGGCTTGATGGCGAATTTGCCCTAGACGGTGGCTTAACTGCTGGAGGCAACCAAACCCTTAAAAAACTAACAATAAAGGAGGCTTTATAGCAATGTCTGAAAACACGATTATTACATTCAAAAGGCGCGAGCAATTATGCCTAATCACAAGCGGGGCAATATCAACACTTGCGCCCGTAACAGGAATCGCCTTTGGCTCGGGCGGTGTTGATTCGGAGGGCAGCCCCATCCCGCCAGCTATTGATGTGGATAGCCTAAACACCGAGCTTGGTCGCTATCCTCTGGACAGTATCACCTATCCGCTAGACCCAGCAAGGCGCACAACGGCGCGATATGTTGCCACTATTCCCGCTGATGATTTAGTTGGCGCGTCAATAAGCGAGGCAGCACTCTTTGACGCAAATGGTGAGCTATGCGCAATAAAAACCATGTTTGTCAAACGTAAAGACGGCGGCGTGACTTTCACCTTTACATTTGATGATGAATTTTAGGGAGGTGAAGCAATGTCAAGACCAAATTTTATAATCCCTGACAACCCGATATATGATGAAAATATTCCGGCATTGTTGGACCAAGACCCTGCGAGTGCGTCGCTTGTGTTTAACCCGTTATTTTTGCGGCTTATTATAAACATTCACGCATTAAAACAAACTACGGATGTATTCCGCGCCCTGCTTTACGCAATAACCGGGTACGAAATAAATAACGCCGTGAATACATTTTCGGAATTGCCTCCAGCGGGTGGACTTTCAGAGGGCACATTCTTTTTGGTTATGGAGGATGAAACCCGCGGGGGCAAGTCGTCCGTTTATAAAATTGTTGGCGGTGAATGGGTATTTTTTGGCAGGGTTACCGAACAAGGAATCGATGAGCATAACCAAGACCCTAACGCCCACGAAAACCGATTTTCGGAAATGCAAACGCAAATAGACTATTTGACAAAAATTGTAACAGGTCAGCGCCAAGGGCAAATACTCGATAGAGAGACTGGCGAACTTCTTAGCGGTTCTTTGCGTGATATTGAAACCGGAGAAGTACAGCCCCTTGTATTAAGGGATATAAAACACTAAAAGGAGCGATTAGATTATGAGCCAAAAACAAGATGATTTGAAAATCCGCAATGTAGCGTTAGGCATTACAGCAGCGGACCAAGAGACCGATATTGGCGGAGGCCTGTCGCAAATGCCTCTTGCGGAAATAGGCGTAACTGATACTACGGGAATATTCCAAAAAAGAGGGTTATCTGCGGCAGATGTGATACTTCCTGACGGGGCAAGCGTGCAAGCTCGTTTAGGCGCTATAATGCAGTTACAGCAAGAAGTTAACGACCACATGAACGACATTACAGGTTCGGAGGCTGGTGTGCATGGCGGTCGCTTTAATATGGAGACGGAGAATTTTGAATTTTTCAATCCTGTATACGGCGACTTTCAACCGATAACCGACGGAGCACCACCGACGCCTCAACAAATCAGAACTTACGGCGTGCAGATTGACACAACAAATTCCAACCCCTACACCTCCGTAACCTACACCGGCCAAGCAATAGGTATGGTCGGTGGCTCGAATATGTGGGACAGTATGCCTATTTTCCGCGATATTCGCCCTTGCTTAGTGCTTAACGGCTCCGTTGTTGGTTATCTCAACCCCAACAATTATGCACAATGGTCACCAACGCAGGATTTGACCGGCCTTCCAGCTACGCCTGATATTACAAGCGGTAATGCTGGTGACGTTATGATTGAAATACCGAGAGTCGGTTGGCGTATTTCTACAATCGGAAATATTTTGAATGTAGAAATTACAAACGACCCGAACGGCGGCTTGCAGAATTTCCGCTACTATGCGCATACCCGTGTAACCGAAGGTGACCGCAATATGCTTTATGTGGGTGCATATAAAGGCTTTATCCTTAACAACCGTTTGCGCTCATTAAGTGGGCGAACCCCAAGTGTATCTATTACAATCGGAAACCTTAGGACAGCAGCACGTGCTAACGGTGCAGGGTATGACCAACAAATGTTTTTCTCGGTCATGCTCTTGCAAATTTTATATTTAATTCGTTTCAAAAACCTAAACAGCCAAGCAGCTTTGGGGCAAGGTGTAACTACTTCGGGAACACCTAATGTCGTAAACACAGGCGGCACTAATACCCGTAGTATGAATTGGGGAAGCCAAAATACCCGTGAACAAGTGAAATGTTTGGGAATAGAAGATTTGTGGGGCAACATTTGGGAACGTGTAGAAGGTTGCTTTTTGGATGCAAATTTCAACTTGCTTACAGCTTTTCAAGGCTTTAACGATACGGGGGCTGGTTATATCAACCGTGGAAGTACGGGGTCAACCGCCACAGTATCGGCATTTATACGCCGTGT
>WRGY01000021.1 GCA_009786925.1 Defluviitaleaceae bacterium
ATATTCAATCCTATTTCGTCCAAAGTTTCTTCTGCACGCTTTTTTACGGTTTCATCAATTCTCACGGTTATCGCTCTTGACATTATAATCACTCCTTTATATGACTATTGTACTGCTGGGCGACGACTTTTGCAACACAAGAAGGATTGACATCATCGTTATTTACACCCTTCACAAATCACATCCTACAACGAATTAGTTAGCTATATTGCTTCCCAACTAAAGTTTAGGAAATCAAAAGAGATTGTTTCGCCGTGTACGTTTGCGAGACAATCTCTTTTTTAATGTTGATTTTTTTAAGGCATGTCCGAATCGCGCTCTCACCCCTTTTTAAAAAAAACTATTGACACTTTTATGATTCCATGCTAATCTTCGTTAGCACTCGACAGTGATGAGTGCTAACAATAACAAGCGGGGGTGGCATTTCATGTTTTTAAATGACAGAAAATTTAAAATCCTGCAAGCCATCGTCACCGATTACATTGAGACTGCCGAGCCTATAGGCTCACGCACCATAGCAAAAAAATACAGTCTCGGCATAAGCTCCGCCACTATACGCAATGAGATGAGCGACCTTGAGGATATGGGACTTATAGGCCAGCTCCACACATCCAGCGGACGTGTGCCTTCCGAAAAAGGCTATCGTTTTTTTGTGGACAGTATGATGAAAAGCCGCGCACTTTCTGTAGAAGAGGCACTGTTTTTACAGCGCATGATAATAGATAATATCGGTCAGGCCGAGTACATGATTCAGGAAACTGCAAAAGCTCTGTCTCGCCTCACAAAATATCCTGCCATTGTATCCGAGCCTTTTCTCAAAAAAACTACGATAAAGCATATCCAGCTGGTTCCGCTCGACGAAAAATCCTTGCTCCTTGTACTTGTCACCGACACAAAAACAGTAAAGAATCAAATCGTAAATTTGCCCTCCGACACACGCTCGTCGGGCGCACCGGGCTACAAAGCCCTTACAAAGCTCTCCGCTGTACTAAACAACCATATCTCCGGCAAAAGCATACGTGACATCAGCCGCGACATAATAGATAAAATGCTCGCCGAGTTTGGCGAAAACGCGCATGTCCTAATGCCTGTCTTGGGCATAATAGCCGATATGATAAAGGCCGAGGACGATGTGCGTGTGTATACGAGTGGTATAAAAAACATCTTGGCATTCCCCGAGTTTGCAGAAAAAAGCAAAGCAGAGGCCATATTCCATGCGCTGGAGGATAGGGAGTCACTCTTTGCCATCCTCGACCAATCCAAAGCCCACGAAGGCATACAAGTAATAATCGGTGCAGAAAACACCCTCGACCTGCTAAAAGCTTGTAGCCTAATCAAAGCAAACTACACTATAGACAACGGTACGGGATGTATAGCACTTATAGGCCCCATGAGGATGGACTACACGCAGGCTGTATCAGTCCTTTCGGGCATCTTACAAAATATGCAACAAGTAATAGAAGCTCTGGGTCTGCAAGCAGTCAAAGCGACAACATAATTTTTAGAAGCGAGGTAATATCTATGAACGAAGAGGCAAAGGTCTTTGAAGAAGCAGAAACCGTCGTCGAAATTGACTATATGGACAAATATCAACGCACATTAGCCGAGTTTGACAACTACCGCAAGCGCACCATAAAAGAACTTGCCGCAAGATATGACGACGGCACACGCGCCACTTGCGAAAAGTTGCTGCCCATCATCGACAACTTTGAACGAGCCTTGGCCGCACATCCCGACAAGGATGATACCTTTTACAAGGGTATAGAAATGATAGCACGCCAGTTCGACACCACTCTCGAGGAGCTGGGCGTAAAGCCCATACCCATAGAGACGGGTACGACAGCCTTTGATGCAAACATGCATTATGCCGTGGCTCATATCGAGGACGAGTCTCTGGGCGAAAACACAATCACCGAAATCCTGCAAAATGGATACATTCATAAGGAACGAGTAATACGACCCGCCATGGTAAAAGTGGCTAATTAAGGAGGAAATTAAAATGTCAAAAATTATTGGAATTGACCTGGGAACAACTAACTCATGTGTAGCAGTGATGGAGGGTGGCCAGCCCGTAGTTATTGCAAACAGCGAAGGTATGCGCACCACACCTTCTATCGTAGCATTTACAAAAGCCGGAGAACGCCTTGTGGGAGAAACCGCAAAACGTCAAGCGATTACAAATCCTGACAATACAGTGATGAGTATAAAACGCCAAATGGGTACCAATTTTAAGGTTAATATCGAGGAAAAAGGCTACTCGCCACAAGAAATTTCTGCAATGGTATTACAAAAAATGAAGGCCGATGCAGAAGCCTATCTCGGCGAAACAATAACAAAGGCTGTCGTAACAGTACCCGCGTACTTTACGGACAGTCAACGCCAAGCCACAAAAGACGCAGGAAAAATCGCAGGCCTTGAAGTAGAGCGTATTATTAACGAACCTACAGCCGCCGCACTTTCCTATGGCCTTGATAATGAAAAAGAGCAAAAAATCATGGTATACGACCTTGGCGGCGGCACATTCGACGTTTCGATTATCGACATCGGCGACGGCGTTATTGAAGTGCTTGCCACCAGCGGAAACAACCGCCTCGGCGGTGATGATTTTGACGACCGCGTAATCAAGCATCTCGTAGAAGAATTTAAAAAAGCGGAAAATATGGACCTTGCGCAAGACAAAATGGCGATGCAACGCCTGAAAGAAGCCGCAGAAAAAGCAAAAAAAGAACTGTCCACGGTAATTACAACAAATATCAACCTACCATTCATAACAATGAACCAAGATGGGCCTAAGCATATGGACATCAACCTGACTCGTGCAAAATTCGATGAGCTGACATCCGACCTCGTAGAAAAAACAATGGGGCCCGTACAGACTGCATTAAAAGATGCAGACCTTTCTCCGAGTGACCTCGACAAGGTATTGCTCGTGGGCGGCTCCACACGGATTCCTGCTGTACAAGAAGCCGTAAAAAAACTCACAGGCAAAGACCCGTTCAAAGGTATAAACCCCGACGAATGTGTAGCCCTCGGTGCCAGTATCCAAGCGGGCAAACTCGCGGGTGATGCAGGTGCCGGTAGTATTCTGCTGCTTGACGTTACGCCTCTTTCTCTGTCCATCGAAACAGAGGGTGGTGTAGCTACACGCCTGATTGACCGCAACACGACCATTCCTACAAATAAGAAGCAAGTGTTCTCTACAGCGGCAAACAACCAGACCGCCGTAGACATCGTAGTCTGCCAAGGCGAACGCGCACTTGCTCGTGATAATAAAGAACTCGGACGTTTCCGCCTCGACGGCATCCCGCCCGCAATGCGCGGTGTGCCACAAATCGAAGTTACATTTGACATCGACGCAAACGGCATAGTCTCCGTATCTGCAAAAGACCTCGGCACAGGCAAGGAGCAAAAAATCACAATCGCTGCCTCAGGCAATCTCTCTGACGATGACATCGACCGCGCAGTAAAAGATGCAGAGCAATATGCTGAAGCTGACCGTATTCGCAAAGAGGCAATAGATGCTAAAAACGAAGCAGAGTCACTGGTCTACCAGACAGAAAAACTAATCAGCGACATGGCCGAAAAAATCTCGGATGAAGATAAAGCCGAAATCACAGCAGAAATGGAAAAACTAAAATCCGTATCTGTAGCAATGCATGGCGAGACAATGAGCGAATCTGACACAGAATCCCTAAAAGCCGCCATAGAAGCTTATACAAAGGTATTGCAAGATTTCTCCCAAAAACTATATGCGGCAGGCGCAGGCGAAATGGAAGGACACCATGAAGAACCCTCCGACTACGGCCCAAACCACGATGAAAGCGTCATCGACGGCGATTTTACGGAAAAATAAGGTTTTAAAATTAGGGGGCCATTATGGCGAATAAAAAAGATTATTATGAGCAGTTGGGTGTAGGGCGTGACGCGACCGATGACCAACTGAAAAAGGCTTATAGAAAAATGGCCAAACAATATCACCCTGATGCTAATCCGGGTAATAAGGAGGCCGAGGAGCGGTTTAAAGAGGTCAGTGAGGCTTATGGGATTTTGAGTGATGCCGGCAAGCGTAAGACTTATGACCAGTTTGGACATGCGGCGTTTGAGCAGGGCGGTGGCGGCGGTGGATTCCACGGCGGCGGCGTAGATATTAACGATATATTCGGGTCGTTTTTTGGTGGCGGCATGGATATAGGCGATATTTTTGGAGGCGGCGGTCGTTCTCGACCGCGGCCTCGCCGTGGCTCGGATTTGCAAATGAAGGTCAATATCAAATTTGAAGAGGCTGTTTTTGGTGCCACAAAGGAAGTACAGTTGCAGACATATGAAGCCTGTGGCACCTGTAAAGGCAGTGGCGCAAAGCCCGGTACCTATGCAGAGAGTTGTAAAAGATGTAACGGTACGGGTAGCGAGCGTGTGACACAACAGAGTTTTATCGGCATGATGACAAAAATCGTGCCTTGCTCTGCCTGTAAGGGTGAAGGGCGTATCGTTAAGGAGCCTTGTGGCACATGCCGAGGTAACGGACGTGTGCGTACAAACAAAACGCTGGAGGTTAATATCCCCAAGGGCATTGATAACGGTCAGAGTGTACGACTCACCGGCAAGGGTGAGATGGGCGAAAAAGGCGCGCCCGCGGGTGATTTGTACATCACCGTATCTGTCGCACCGCATAAGTTGTTCTCTCGCGATGGGAGCCATCTGCATTTAGAAATCCCGATTACATTTGTACAGGCGGCGTTGGGTGATGATATTTCTATACCCACACTCGATGGCGGTGCGGAAAAATACTCCATCAAGTCGGGTACGCAACCGGGTACAGTGGTGCAACTACGCGGAAAAGGTGTGCCGAATGTGCATAACCCGCGTTCTGTAGGCGACTTAATCGTAAAATTGAATGTAACCGTTCCTACGTCTTTGACAGAAGGACAGCGGGATATTCTGAAAAAATTTAACGATGCCATGGGCGAAGATTATGTAAACCATAAAAAGCGGTGGCTTGATAAGGTAAAAGAGTATTTTGCTTAAAAGATTAAGACTTTGGGGCTCTGCCCCAATACCCCGCAAGGGGACGTAGCCCCCTTGACCCCCATTATTAGAAAACATAAAAAATGCGATTCGCTGGTGCGAAT
>WRGY01000022.1 GCA_009786925.1 Defluviitaleaceae bacterium
TCGGACTCGCGGGCGACCGTCCCGCAGGGGTTTTTTCGGCGGGTGCGGCACAGAGGCTTATAAATGTGGACGGATATATGATTGGGAAAAAGGTCTGTATACTGGGTTCCGGTGATATTGGGCTGGTGATGGCGCGGCGTATAGCACTGGAGGGTGGGGAAGTCCCTGCTGTTTTTGAGCTGATGCCGTATTCCGGCGGGCTAAAGAGAAACATCGCACAATGTCTGGATGACTATGGAATACCACTATATTTGAGCCATACCGTAACAGCAGTAAAAGGGCGCGACCGTGTAGAAGGTGTCTGGGTATCAGAGGTGGATGCTGACCTAAAGCCTATTGCGGGTACAGAAAAACTTTGGGAATGCGATGCACTATTGTTATCCGTAGGGCTTATTCCCGAAAACGAGCTGTCGCGAGAAGCTGATGTGTCAATAGACCCACGTACAGGCGGGCCGATTGTTTTTGAAAATCGCGAAACGAGTGTCTCGGGTATATTTGCCGCAGGCAATGTTGTACATGTGCATGACCTCGTGGACTTTGCTTCTGCTGAGGCATTGATTGCAGGGCGTGCGGCGGCAGTTTTTACAAAAGCAGATATATCGGAAGCAGTGGATGTAGTAGCGGGCGAGGGTGTTTCTTATACCGTTCCGCAAAAAATACGACCGAAAAACATAGAAAAAAAATGCGATATCTTCTTCCGTATCCGCTCAAAATACGAAAGTGCCGTAATCGAAATAGACAATGGCGAAAAAATCATAAATCTGCAACGAGGGCGCATGACCCCGGGAGAAATGGAGCGCGTCAGCATAACAAAAGCCTTTTTGGAAAACAAAAAGACTTTTACTATAAGGGTGGTGGAAAAATGAATGCCGAGTTTACATGCGTAGTTTGCCCATGGGGGTGCTTGCTTAACGTCAACGGCGAAAGCATCAGCGGATATTCTTGCAATCGTGGATTGATGTACGCAAAAAGTGAGCAAACAGACCCCAGACGTTCTATTTCAGGGAGTGTCCGGATTAACGGTGCATCACAAAACGCCTTGCCCGTAAAAACATCTGCCCCTTTGCCAAAACATCTTTTGCTCGAAGCCGCAGAGCTTTTGCACGCGGTCACGGTGTCGCCGCCGATAAAAACAGGGGACATAATAATTCCTAATATACTGGGGACAGATATAAACTTTGTGGCGGCTCTTTCTGTAGGAGGGGTAATATGTATTTGATGGCATTTGACCAAGGCACAACAAGCTCTCGTTGCATTTTGTTTGACAAAGGCGGAAACATCAAAAGTGTGGCACAAAAAGAGTTTACGCAGATTTTTCCAAAACCCGGCTGGGTGGAGCATGACCCTGTAGAAATTTGGTCAAGTCAGATTTCTGTAGCCTCCGAGGCTAAAGCAAAGCTCGGCGCAGACGCAAAGGACATAGCCGCCATAGGCATCACAAACCAGCGCGAAACCACCATAGTTTGGGACAAAAACACAGGCAAGCCTGTATATAATGCCATCGTGTGGCAGTGCCGCAGGACATCCGAGTATTGCGACACTTTAAAATCCGGCGGTTTTAGCAAAAAAATCAGGGAGAAAACAGGGCTAATCGTAGATGCGTATTTTTCGGGTACAAAGGTGCGCTGGATTTTGGACAATGTAGAAGGCGCACGTACTGCCGCAGAAAGAGGCGACCTTCTTTTCGGCACAGTGGACAGCTGGCTTATTTGGAATCTTTCTAAGGGGAGAATCCATGTAACGGACTATAGCAACGCCTCCCGCACCATGTTATTTAACATCCATACGCTGGAATGGGATGACGAAATCCTAAAGGAGTTAAACATCCCGCGCAGTATGTTGCCGAAAGTAAAGCCTTCCAGTTATATATACGGGAACACCGACAAAGACATGCTCGGTGGCGAAATAAAAATCGCAGGTATCGCAGGCGACCAACAAGCCGCACTTTTTGGTCAATGTTGCTACGAAGAAGGCATGGTAAAAAACACATACGGTACGGGATGCTTCATATTAATGAACACCGGCGAAAAAGCCGTAGTATCCGAAAACGGACTACTTACGACTATTGCATGGGGAGTAGGCGGCAAAGTCGAGTATGCCTTAGAAGGTAGCGTGTTTATTGCAGGCGCGGCCATACAGTGGCTAAGGGACGGCTTGCGCATAATCGACAATGCCGCCTATACAGAAACAGCAGCAAAAAATGTGGATGACTCCAACGGAATATATGTAGTGCCTGCATTTGTGGGGCTTGGCGCGCCATACTGGGACCAGTACGCACGCGGTATTATTGTCGGCCTGACCCGAGGCGTAGAACAAGAGCATTTGATTCGCGCTACCTTAGAATCGCTGGCATACCAAAGTTACGATGTAATCAAGGCGATGGAGGCCGACGCAGGCGCCTCCCTAAAATCCATCCGTGTAGACGGCGGTGCCGCCGCCAATAACTTCCTCATGCAATTTCAATCAGACATACTCGGCGTTGATGTCATCCGCCCGTCTGTTGTCGAAACTACCGCGCTCGGTGCTGTATATCTTGCGGGATTGGCAGTCGGATATTACAAAGACAAAGAAGATATTAAAGCAAATATGTCCGTAGACCGCACATTTTGTTCAACCATGCAAAATCCGGTGAGTAATAAGCTTGTCGCCGGCTGGCAAGAAGCCGTCAAACGTTCCTTCGCATGGGAGAAGCCGTAACATGTTTGCTTCCCCATACAAAAATATCATGTATAACCATTATCCAGATTGCGGCTGTGGCTACGCCAAAGCTTATAGGCCAGTTTGTTAAAATGCTGTTGCGTGTTGTATCAAAAAACACATATGGGAAAGCATAGTAAGATATTAAAAATGCAATCGACAAGAGAGGCCCCCCAACAAAACTTTTTATAATGTTTATAGAAAATTCAAACCTTAATACATAGCCGCCCCTTAGTTTTTTTCGTAGTTTTATGGCTTGTTTAACAATCAACACTGCATACACAATCCCCACGATACATAAAATTGTGAGCAAAGTGTCTGTTATTTCATGCATATCTATTCTGCGATTGTTAAACACGCCGCTTATTGCCGCGTCGTATGCAACTTCTCGTATGTTTTCGATATTGATGTATCGCAGATTAGAAAGCACGACCACCGCAGTGTTGTTTTCTGTGGATATTCTCATTGCAACAGAATACCCCGCACCCTGCCCGCCATGCTCAAACCCGCTTACTAAGCTGATGTTCCAGCCGCCGTCATGGAAATAACCGCCGTCTTTGAGCATATGCGACCTTTGTACCACTCTTGCAAATTGCTCCGACACCTCTACCGTACCGAGATGGATACCTGCCCACCTCGCTAAGTCCGCTATGCCGGAGTGTATTCCGCCTGCGGGTATTTCTGTGACATGGCGGTACAAAACTCTGGTTTCTCGCAATATTAAAAAGAATCCACGTCCATGCCCGCCTGCGACCCGACCTGTCGCCCAAGCTCGCTCCACATCTGTAAAGGTATCGTACAGCCCAAGAGGGTGGAGTACATTTTGTGTCATAAACTCATCATAGCTTTGTCCGCTTACGCTCTCTATGAGCAAGCCTAAAATCATATACGCCATGTTGCTGTACGCAGTATCTGTGGATGGCTCAAAATCCAACTCCATGTCGATGAGACGCGAGATAAATTCGTCTGTAGTCTCTGACAAATCTGCTCTGGGGAAGCGATTTTCGTTTGCTGATATGCCGCTCGTATGGTGGATTAGGTTGTATATTGTCAAATCCTCATGTGGTACAGGCGCGCCGTTGTGTTGCACCGAAAACCAGGGTAAGTGCTGATTAACAGGGTCGCTGATGCAAAGAAGCCCCATATCTTCTAAAAGTAATACACCAAAAGCGGTAAATGGCTTGGACAATGACTGTATCGAATACAATGTATCCATCGAACTTTCCTTTAAAACAAATGATACCTCACCGCCTTGTACTACAGCTACAGCGGCAGAGGGGATTCGCGCACTACGCAACTGACGTTCTATATGTCCTTCTGCCTCGGCACTCATTGCAAGTGCTACCGTTGGAAATAAAACTAACAAGATGGCTAATATTGTCATTGATTTTTTCATAACATCATCCCTTTCGCGCGTTCTTTTGGATTTTCAACATGCCTAATACTACCAATCGACAATGTGATGCAATAGTGACATTTGTAACAATATTTTCTTTCAATTCCCGGCAGTTACATTGTATTTGTACATATTTTTGCAGTTAAACAATAAAATGCGACAGCCTTCGACAGCGAAATAAGGAATATTTTCTTTCGCACCAAGTATTGCCAATATTTGGTATATTCATTGCCCGCAGTTTTTCGCGTGCTATGCTACATAAAAAGGAGTGATTTTTATGAAAGCATCGCTACAAGAAATCCTGCACCTCCCGCTGGAGAGTGTAAATCCAAATCCATACCAGCCGCGTCGTATATTTGAGCCTAATGCGCTGGACGAGCTTGCGGCCTCCATCCGTGTGTATGGGGTGTTACAGCCCATCAGTGTGCGGCTTATCAATGGGACAAGCTATGAGCTAATAGCCGGTGAGCGTCGTCTGCGGGCCAGCCGTCTGGCAGGCATGGAAACAATCCCTGCTATTTTGGTAGAAATTTCTGACCTCGACAGTGCGGTGCTTGCAATGTTGGAAAACCTTCAGCGCGAAAATCTTCACTTCTTCGAGGAAGCAGAGGGTTTTGCAAACTTGCTTGGTGATTACGCCTTTACACAAGAAACTCTTGCCCGCCGTGTAGGCAAAAACCAATCAACAATCGCTAATAAACTTCGCCTGTTAAAACTTCCACGCAATGTGCAAAAACAAATCATCGCAAATGAGTTGACAGAGCGACACGCACGCGCACTTTTAAAGCTTAAAAGCGAAGAAGAGCAGTTGCGCGCACTGGAAAAAATAACAACAGAAAACCTAACTGTAAGCAAAACCGAGCATTTGATAGAAGAGACTCTGGACAAGCGTAAAAACAAACCCATCCCCTTCAAAGCATACATACGGGACATCCGTATACTCACAAACTCTATCCAAGAAAACCTTGAGGTGGTGCGCCGAGCAGGGATGCAGGCCGAATTTGAAATGCAACAGACAGACACGGGCTACAATATAAACATCAAAATAAACCACCCTACTGCACAACGTCGCTTCGCCGTGTAGGGAATGGCCGAAGTGCGCTGGTGGGGGGCGAGAGCGAACGCAACTTCCGCTCTCG
>WRGY01000023.1 GCA_009786925.1 Defluviitaleaceae bacterium
TCCTGCCTGTAATCGGGTCGCGGCGCGAGCCAAAGCCCGATGTGATACGACCGCCGATGATTGGCATGAGCGTAGGATAGTTGCTGAGGTATGGTTCCATGTCAGATTTGTAAGATTGTATGCTTTCGAGGAGCTGGCGTTGTTTGTTTAACACCTCGGTGATGGTTGTTAGCTGGGATAGGATTTCTTCCTCTGTTATTTGGTCTTGGACTCCGATGCTCATTAGACGTATGCCTTGTGTGTAGTCGGCAACGATGTCATTTTTTAGATATTCGTACAGGTTGTTTTGGGTTGCTTTCATTCGGCGAATATTGCTTGCGATTGGTGGGATTTTTTCGGCTCTGGATGTAATAAAGTCGAGGATGCCGAGCCGTTCTTCCTCAAAATCAAGGATTTGTTGTTCCATGATGTCGATGTACATCTGCACTGTATCAAAGTTGCTTTGATGGGCTTGCTCTTGAAGGCTTTGCTCTGCTTGAGCGCGGTTTTGCTCGTTGCTTAACTGTGTGTACATCTGTAGTGAGTTGTCGCGCAAGTATATATGTGTTTCTTCTGCCGCTTGGCGAAAGTCTTGAAATTCTTCGATTACATCTTCCAATGTGTAGCTAAGGCTGTATGTCATGCGCTCAAAATGCAAATTTCTGATATAAAGCCCTGCAATCACAGCACTGATGATAAAGAACAAAAAAACAGTCCCATAAAAAACAGCGTATGGTATATGCAAACTACGAGTTTTGCTACCGCTGTATGATGGGACAATCATTAGGGATATATATTTTTTCTGTTTATGAGAATTTAGGTCTATAAGTTCGCTGACTTTTTTAACGGTTGGCAATTTCGGCCTCACGATGTTTTCCCCCCACAAATTTTTTACAATATTATAACACATTGCAAAGAAATTCCAAGCAAAAATTTCATTTTGATGAAATTTTTATTACGAAAATATTAAATCCAGCCTGAAAAATCTTACACTTGCTTTATTTCGACAGTACAAATATAATCATGAAGGTTAATCCAACAATACATCCAAAGGAAAGGTGGTCTAGTATGTCAAGCATGTTAGAAATTCGCTGGCATGGACGCGGCGGACAAGGTGCCAAAACAGCTTCTTTGCTTTTGGCAGACGCAGCATTTGATTCAGGTAAGTTTGTACAAGGTTTCCCCGAGTACGGCCCTGAGCGTATGGGTGCACCCATCACAGCGTACAACCGCATCAGCGACGAGCGCAGCCCGCTGCACTCCAACATCTACGAGCCCGACTACGTAGTAGTAGTAGACGTGACGCTCTTGGACGCAGTATCGGTAACGAGTGGCCTCAAAAAAGAAGGCGCAATCATTATTAACACAAACAAATCCCCGGAGGAACTCAAGCCAAAGCTTGAGGGCTATACAGGGAGGGTCTACACGATTGACGCAAGTTCTATCGCAGAGGAAGTGCTTGGTAACAGAAGCCTCTCCAACACATCTATGCTTGGTGCAGTAGTTGCAGTGAGCAAGTGTATCCCCGAAGGCAAATTTATGGAAGACGTAAAAACCTCTCTTAACCACAAATTCGCCACAAAGCCTCAAGTTATCGAAAAAAACATGACGGCTATCGAACGTGGCATGAAGGAGGTTAAAAGCGCATGATTTATGTAAAAGACGCAAATAACAACTACAACTGGGATGAGGTAAGCCCCGGCGGCAATATTACCGAAGGTGGTACATCTCTCCAGATTAACACAGGTGACTGGCGCATTTATATCCCCAAGTTTTTCGAAAGCGAATGCATCCAATGTATGCTTTGCTTCCCTGTTTGCGCAGACAGCGCAATCCCCGTCAACAAAGACGGCAAGCGCGAGGACTTTGACTTCAAACACTGTAAAGGCTGCGGCGTATGCTACAAGGTATGCCCGAAAATCGACAAAGCCATTACATGGGAACAGGAGGATAAATAATGGCCAAATCCATACGTGAAAGACTTTCGGGTAACGAGGCTGTAGCCACAGCGTTAAAGCAAATCAATCCCGACGTTATCGGAGCGTATCCGATTACTCCTTCTACAGAAGTAGTACATTATTTTGCACAATATGTCGCAGACGGCCAGGTTGATACCGAGTTTGTCGCGGTAGAATCCGAACATAGTGCGATGTCTGTATGCATCGGTGCAGCTGCTGCTGGCGCACGCACAGGCACAGTTACATCTGCTTGCGGCCTTGCCCTTATGTGGGAGCTGCTTTATGTAGCAAGCGGACATCGTCTGCCCATGACACTCAACGTAATCAACCGCGCACTCTCCGGCCCCATCAACATCAACAACGACCACTCTGACTCTATGGGCGCACGCGACAGCGGATGGATACAGTTGTATTCTGAAAACAACCAAGAAGCATATGATAATAACTTTATGGCTCTGCGTATTGCAGAACACAAAGACGTGCTTCTCCCCGCTATGGTATGTCAAGACGGCTTCATCACATCTCACGCCATCGAAAATATTGAGCTTCTTGAAGATGCGGATATTAGAAAATTCATAGGCGAATACAAACCCGAGCGTCACCTCATTGACGGTAAACCCCTCTCTGTAGGGCCTTACGACACAGTTCAGTTCTATTTCGAACACCAATACCAACGCGCTCAGGCGATGATTAAATCTAAAGCCGTTGTAAAACAAATCTTCAAAGAGTTCGGCGACCTTACAGGCCGCAAATACGACCTCATTGAAGAATACAAAATGGAAGATGCAGAACGCGCAATCGTTGTGCTTAACTCCAGCGCAGGTACAGCAAAAGTAGTATGTGACCAACTCCGCGCAAAAGGTGAAAAGGTAGGCGTACTCAAAATCCGTTTGTTCCGCCCCTTCCCTGCGGAAGAAATCGCAAAAGCACTTTCTCACGTAAAAGCAGTAGCGGTTATGGACAAAGCAGACAGCTTTTCGGCTGTTGGCGGCCCCGTTTTTGCGGACGTGCGCAGTGCTTGTTACGAGCTTGCTAACCGCCCTCTCATGGTTAACTATATCTATGGTCTCGGCGGACGCGACGTTCCTGTAGAAAACTTCTTCAAGGTATACGAAGACTTAAACGAAGTGATTAAAAACGGAAAAACCGGCAATATTTATCGTCATGTCGGCGTGAGGGGAGTATAATTATGGCTTATAACTTGAAAAAAGAATGCTGCAAACCCGAACGCTTTGTTGGCGGCCATCGTCTGTGCGCAGGTTGTGGCGCGGGCGTAGCTGTACGTGGCGTTCTCCGCGCAGTCAATGATGAGGACAAAACAGTATGCGGCGTAGCTACCAGCTGCCTTGAAGTATCCAGCGTGCTGTATCCCTTCACCGCTTGGAACGAAGGCTTCATCCACTCTGCATTCGAAAACGTAGCGGCCTCCGTAGCAGGTGTAGAAGCCAGCTACAAAGCACAAAAACGCAAAGGCAAAATCAAAGATAATTACAAGTTCGTAGCGTTCGGCGGCGACGGCGGCACCTACGACATCGGCTTACAAAGCCTTTCCGGCGCACTCGAGCGTGGCCACGACATGGTATATGTATGCTACGACAACGAAGCTTACATGAACACAGGTCTCCAACGCTCTTCTTCTACACCAAAGTTTGCGGAAGTAACAACCGCTCCCGTTGGTACAGAAGTACCGGGAAAAATGCAACATAAAAAAGACCTCACCGAAATCGTAGTGGGTCACGGCGTTCCATATGTTGCACAAACCACATTTATCGGGAACTTTAGCGACCTTCACGAAAAAGCCCACAAAGCTCACTACACACCCGGTGCTAACTTCCTCAATATCCTTGCACCTTGCCCACGCGGTTGGCGTTACCCGCCCGAAGACCTAATGGCAATCTGCAAACTCGCTGTAGAAACATGCGTATGGCCTCTATACGAAGTAGTAGAAGGCGAATGGAAGCTCACCTACGAACCAAAAAACAAGCTTCCCATCGAGGACTATCTAAAAGTACAAGGCCGCTTCCGCCACATGTTCGCCAAAGGCGCAGAGTGGATGGTAGAAGAACTCCAAAAGCATGTAGACATGAAATGGGAAAAGCTTCTTAAAAAATGTAAATAATAAAATAAAAACAAGAGGCCGCACAGATTTTTCTGCGCGGCCTCTTGTTTTTTAATGCAAAATTATACACTGCTTTTGTAAACGCTTCATGTTATTTAAAATCAAAATCATATCCTCTTCGTCCAGTTTTTTTAGTGTATCAATTGATTCTTGCAACAGAGCCGGATTTTTCAACTCGTCATCAAAAAAATCGCGAGGAGTTATTCCCAAATACTCACACATATATAGAAACTCCGATAAAGATGGCAACGACCTTCCCGAAGTAATCCCTTGTACATAGCTTTTGCTCCGACCTAAGTCGGTACTCATCCGATATTCAGAAACATTTTTTTTCATACGAAGTTCTGTTATCCTCTTGCGGATAAAATTTTCATCCACGGCGCGCCACCATCCTTGCAAATCTACATAAGAAGATTTTACACTGAACACAGCGGGAATATTCATGCATAAATTACCGATTATTGTTGTGCTTGTCCGTTGTGTGTGGTAGTATGGCTTTGTTGCGACCGGCGTGTGTGGCGATAGGAGGGTGCATGGATATTTACACAGGACAATTTTATTCAGATATACATAGTACTGTTTGTTTTAGTGGATATAGGCCGGAGAAGTTTTCGTTTTCGTTGGAAGAAGAAAACTCTGGTTTTTTGGATTTGCGCGAAAATATTGAGACCGCATTGATTGAAACATTAAAACAGGGATACCGCACATATCTGTGCGGAATGGCGAAAGGATTTGACTTGTTATGCGGGAAAATCCTGCTGGAGATTATGGAACGAAACAAAAAAACCGACGCTCGGTTGATTGCTGTAATTCCTCATAAAAATCACGACTTTTCAGATGAATGGGGTCAATTGCACAGGCAGCTGAGAGCGGCGGCTGTAGGGGAAGTAATAATTTCTCATGAGTACGCAAAGAAAAACTATTTGCTTCGCAATCGCTTCATGGTCGAAAATTCATCTTGTTTGGTCTGTTATTGGGATGGACAAAAGGGCGGCACAGCCCAAACCGTGCGACTGGCAAAACGTCAAGGACACGCTATCCACAATCTCGCTCGTCAAGCAATCGGACTGTCATAACCCCAGTGTTTACGTAGCCTCAAGCGGTTCAAGCCAAAACATCTTCCTGCGTCGTTGGGAGTGGCCGAAGTGCGTTAGTTAGCAGGGGTAGCGAACGCAACTTCCGCTCGCTACCCC
>WRGY01000024.1 GCA_009786925.1 Defluviitaleaceae bacterium
AGCCATCTCCCAAGTAGGCATAGGCCTAAGCCAAATCTCACAAGTAGTACAGTCAAACTCCGCAGTATCAGAAGAAGCCGCAGCCGCTTCTGAGGAGTTGACATCACAAGCAGAACTGTTGCAACAGCTTGTGGCATACTTTAAAGTGTAAAGAATAAACAGCGACGCAAAAACTTTGAAAAAAAAACCGCGCCCCAAATGGGGTGCGGTTTTTTTTGGAGTCTACGCAAAAAAGCGAGACAAGTCGGGTATATCTTGGTCAGTAATCATAAACTTTTTGTGCTTGTGTGATAAAATAAATGTTAATTGTGAAAGAATGTCCATTCCGATAACACCAACGATTGTACGCGCTTTCCAGTTTTCCAGTACATCAACATTCATTCGCCCGAATTGGAATTGATTAGTGCAATCACTCCTTTGCATTTACAATATATCATACGAGGCAAAAAATCAACACGGCAATCCCAACGCGATTCGAACACTTCTGTTTTTTTAGGCCGACTAGGGAACGTTTAAAGTTCTGATGGAAGAGTAATTTCTCCATGCTCTTTTTCAAACCGCTCAATGTCTTTTCGTAATAAATACAGGATATGACCATTACCGGTGCGTCCTTCATATTTAGCAATGTGATGATATTTGTAGTGCAATGCGGCATCGCTTGGGTTTAACCGAATGCCGATGTGCTTTTTTTGCTTGTCCACAAAACCCACCTCCTTGAATAATTTTTGCGAAGTGAGTTCATTTTAAGTCCGTCTTGGGTTAATATGGACAAGTGTACTCACGTAGAGTACTTATTATTTATGGAGGTGACTTTTTGTGAAAATTGCAGTAATAGGTAGTCGTAATTTGGGTGTACCAAATTTGGGTGATTTTTTGCCCGCCGAAACCCAAGAACTGGTAAGCGGTGGAGCCAAGGGGGTAGACACCGTAGTGCGAGAATATGCCGAAGCCCATGGCATAAAGCTGACCGAGTTTTTGCCTGATTATGCTAAATTTGGACGCGGCGCACCGCTAAAGCGGAATTTGCAGATAATTGAATACGCCGACCTGGTTTTGGCTTTTTGGGACGGCAAGAGTCGAGGTACGAAGCATGTAATTGATAACTGTGAAAAGCTGAACAAGCATTTAAAGACTATTTTGCTATAAAGGGGCGTATCCGAAGCGCGTTGTGGTGGCGCGAGCGTAACTTCTGCTCACGCCCCCTCCTATTCTAAGACAAGAAGGTTGCCATCCACATGTTTGCGGCTCATCAGGTGGCGGGCTTTGCGGTTTTCTACTGTGTCGAAGATGATGGAAAAATCGTAGTCGGGTGGGTATAGTTCGGAGGCGGCGACTTTTAGCTTTATGCGTTTGTGGTTAACCAGTTGCTTTTTTCCTTTGACTTGTACGCCGATTTCGCCTTTGGCGTTTGCGCGTTCGTAGACTATGCCGAGGTCTTTTTTTGGATAGACGATGACGCTGTCGCCGATGTTAAAGCGTTCGCTTCGGGGGATGGGTTTTTCGGGAGGGTCGTCTGTGTGAGATAGCGCGGTTACGGGGATTATTGTGCTTTCGCGTGCAGGTGCAGGGGTGGGTTTTGTGTTATATGTGATTGCGCGAGCGCGGGCCAGGATATGCGGAGGAAGGCCAAGTCTTTCCGCGATATACAGGGCGCAACTTTCGCCCGCCGCGCCGATTTCCAAGCGGTACAGCGGCATTAGGCTTTCTCGGTCGAAGGCCATCTTTGCATTGATTACTCCTTGGGTGACGGTGGCGAAATCTTTGATTTCGGGATAGTGGGTTGTCACCGTAAAGAGGCAGTTTTTTGTCAAAAGCTCTTCTAAGAGGGCGGTAGCGATGCCCATACCCTCAGCGGGGTCTGTGCCGCTGCCCAGCTCATCAAAGAGTATGAGTGACTGCGTTGTGGTCTGCGACAGAATCCCGATGATATTATTCATATGCGATGAGAAGGTCGAGAGGTTTTGAGAAATGCTCTGCCCGTCGCCTATGTCACAGCGTACCGCATCGAAGATACATATACTGCTCTGCTTGTCGGCGGGGATGTGCAGACCGCTCTGCGCCATGAGAGAAAGCAGGCCGACAGTTTTGATTGCGACGGTTTTTCCGCCTGTGTTGGGGCCTGTTATGATGATGCCGCGTGTTTCTTCGCCGAGGCTAAGGCCAAGCGCGAAGTCGAGTGGTACGCCGTTTTCTAATAATGGGTGGCGGGCTTGCAGCAGGCGAATTTCGCGTTCTTCGCAAAAGCGAATTTGAGACGCTTTCATGGCGATGCTTAGTTTTGCTTTCGCAAATACAAAGTCGAGGGTTTGCATGGCCTCCATATTTAGTTTAATCGAAGGCAGGTCGTCATGTACCAATGCTGTGAGCGTGTACAAAATCGTGCGGATTTCGTTATCCTCGTCGATTTTTAGCAAACTTAGCTCCTCTTGCAGTTTGGAAATCGCCGACGGCTCGATAAAGCATGTGCCGCCTGTATTTGATGTCTCCACAAGTGCGCCGGGGATTTTGTTTTTATACTCCTTTTTTACGGGCATTGTGTAGCGACCGTTTCGCACAGCGACATATCCGTCTACGCAGTATTGTTTGTTTTTTTGCAAAAGGGACTCAATTTTTGATTTGATTTGCTCGCCTTTTTTTTCTATTCCTCTACGAATATCGCCGAGGCGGGGTGTGGCTCTGTCGTCCACATATTCTCCGCGGATACAGCGTGCGATTTCTTCTTCCAGCTCCAATGTGATGAGCGAGTTGCCATAGAATGCAATGTCCGCCCCGGTGCTTTCTGCCCTTTTCAGATACGCCTTTAGGCGACTGCATGATGCAAGAAAAGTCGCTACATGGGTGAGCTGTTCCGGGATAAGCATCGCATCGGCGGCGACCAGCCCTATGATTTTTTCCAAATCTGTCATGGCGGCGATAGGCGGCGTGCCAACCTGCTCGATGACTGTCCTCGCGTGAGTGGTCTCATCACAAAGCCTTTTTGCTTCGGCGATACTGCCCACAGGTGTGACGGTATGGCAACGCGCTTTTGTTGCCGCAGATACTGCGTGGTTTGCCAGATTTTCCAGCACTGTATCAAACTCTAATGTCTTAAAATCATTCATTTTAAAGCTCCTTTCAACAAAAAAGGACACGACCAATATCGTGTCCTAATAGGCTCGAATTATAGGTTGTTTGGAGGCACACAAATAAAACATATCATGCGCCATTGCTCGGTATGCGGTTTTAGGCTATTGCCACCGATACCAGCTCTTTTTTCACCAAACAACACCTCTTTCACAGGGATTAAATTTGACAGGAGTGTAGCATAGGGGGTGAGGGATTGTCAAACGTACAAATTAAAAACTTTTATACCTCGTCCGTTTGCCATGCGTACAGTCTGACCTGCACCGATTATTCAGTTTTTGGCACAGTTAGAAAATGCGACAAGGGGCATGTCAGCCGAGACCCTTTACAAAATATGTACTGAGTTTGATATATCCGCTGATTATATCTTAACAGGGCGGCAATCCACAGAGGGGTTGCAAACACCCGGAGCAGAATTATTGCGCGAAATACCATTGCAGTATTCCGAAGTGGTTGAGGATATTTTAAGAGCGTTTTTAGCAGGAATAAAAATATAGGCGTATTATGCAGGTATTATGCGAGTTTTGAGCGGTTATGACCAAAACATCTACAGTATATTGGCTTTTGGAGTATGTCGCACTCCCTAAAGTTGATGAGCTGGGCAGAATTGTACTAAACAGCGAACTTCGCAAAAAATTCGGTCTTGGAGAGGGGAGTAGTATTGCAGTATACACCACAGATTCCTTGCTACTGCTTAAAACAGCTTAATGGGACTATCCATTTGGTAAGCATACAAACAATCCCCACCGGGTCATGGCAGGGATTGTTTGTTATCGTATAAATGCAACATATCCTAATTTAACATTTTAACATAGTGCTTGTTCTATATCGCCGATGATGTCGTCGATATGCTCTGTGCCAATCGACAGGCGTATGGTACTCGGTGATATTTGAGAAGCCTTTAGTTCTTCTGCGTTCATTTGAGAATGCGTGGTGGAAGCGGGGTGGATTACCAGCGACTTTACGTCTGCGACATTGGCTAAGAGTGAAAAAAGTTCTAACTTGTCAATAAATTTTTTGGCATCGTCGGCGGTACCCTTTAGTTCAAAAGTAAAAATCGAGCCGCCACCTGTTGGGAAGTATTTTTTATACAGCGCGTTATGCGGGTGTGCGGTGAGAGATGGGTGGTTTACGGATGTTATTTTTGGATGTTTGCTCAAAAACTCTACGACTTTGAGTGCGTTTGATACATGTCTTTCCACCCTTAGGGACAGGGTTTCCAGCCCTTGTAAAAATAAAAACGAATGGAATGGCGAAAGCACCGCGCCTATATCGCGCATGAGGGTTGTGCGTGCTTTGATGATATAGGCCAAATTGCCTGCTACATCTGTAAAGACTGCACCATGATAGCTTGGGTTAGGCTTTGACAATCCGGGGAACTTGCCACTTGCCGCCCAGTCAAAGTTGCCCGCGTCCACGATTACGCCGCCTATACTTGTACCATGCCCGCCGATAAACTTTGTAGCAGAATGTATAACAATATCCGCACCATATTCTATCGGGCGCAACAGATAGGGTGTGGCAAAAGTATTGTCTACAATCAGCGGAATGCCGTGAGAATGCGCAATCTTTGCAATCGCCTCGATGTCTACAATGGTAGAATTAGGGTTGCCGATACTTTCTATAAAAATTGCCTTTGTGTTAGGCTTTATTGCCGCCTCAAAACTTGCCGCAGAGCCTTCTGCAAAAGTCGTCTCGATTCCCATATCAGGAAATGTGTTTGCAAACAAATTATATGTCCCGCCATAGATGCACTGGTCAGAAACAATATGGTCGCCGGCGCGGGCGATGTTTTGTACTGCAAAGGCCGTTGCCGCAGATCCGCTCGATGTAGCCAAAGCTGCCGCGCCACCCTCCAAAGCCGCCATCCTTTTTTCAAACACATCCGAAGTGGGGTTCATCAGCCTCGTATAGATATTGCCGGGTTCGCTAAGTGCAAACCTGCCTGCCGCTGTAGCCGCATCCTTAAACACATAGGACGTTGTCTGATAAATAGGTACAGCCCTCGCATCTGTTGTAGGGTCGGGACTCTCCTGCCCTGCATGTACCTGCATCGTTTCAAATTTGTACTTACTCATGTAAAATCCTCCTTCTTTTGTTTGGCCTTCGGCCATTCATCATGTGCGTTATTTTTTTGAACCTCGCCCTATCGGCCACTCAAACGGTGTTTCTTGGTAGACATAGTAGTTTAGCCAGTTTGCAAAGAGCAGATGTGAGTGGGCGCGCCATCGCATCTCGATGGGGTTGTCGGGGTTATTTCCTCGGTAATAGTTGATGGGGGGGGTGATTTTTAGTCCCTTTTTTATGTCGCGACGATATTCGTCATCCAAGGTGTGGATGTCGTACTCGGAATGACCCGTAACAAATACCTGACGGCGGTTGCGGCTTGCGGCGATGTACATACCCGCTTCTGCTGATGTAGATACAATCACCAAGCCGGCGGCCTCTACGTC
>WRGY01000025.1 GCA_009786925.1 Defluviitaleaceae bacterium
AGCGGTTTCGCAGGGTCTTTACTCGTTATGACAAGTTGGATGTCGTTTACATTGGGGTTATAACCTTGGCAATGATATTTGATGCTGTTATATGTTAGCAGGCTCTAGTCTCATGGATAGATTATACTAAACCTTTATCATGTTTTCAATGGTTATATGTTAACGCTCTCTAGTGTGCGAAAATATGAAAAAATTAAAGACGATTACTGGACTTAATGCGGAGGTAAGCAAATGTCAACAACACCAACTAGCTAAGGAGGTATGAAATAATCGCATCAATGGCGGATTGAAATCCAAGACATCTATTACGCTACCAAACAAAAACCGCCCCGACCCTTTAAACATATGGGTCGGAGCGGTTCAAACCAAAACATCTACGCGGTTATGTTGATGTTCATGCCTGCGCCCGTCATTTGGGCTGTCATGGATTCCATCATTTGGATGAGCTGTTCTCCCACCATTGCTGTCTGGTCAATGGCGCGTCTCATCATGCCTATGTTTAGCTCCTGCGATGTTTCCATGTTTGCCATGCTCGTAGCCATGGCAGGTATTCCTAAGTCCATTTCTCCACCCCCTCCTACACTTATATCGGCTAAAATTTACAAAACGTACATATTTTATTCCAATTTCATGTGTATAATAGGGCGTGTTGAAAGTTCAGAAAAATGAGCAGCCATTGGAGGTATACCTAAATGGATGGAAAAAAATTATTATTTATTGCATTGGCATTATGTATAGGGGGTGCAACTCTCGGGCTTGGTATAGGCGCGGGATATGCGGTGGTCAGGCATTTTTCGCCGTCGTATGCGGAGATTGTGTGGGAAGCGGCAGTACCCGCAGAGACTACCATCACCACAGTGCGGGTAAATCCACTTGTCGTACCATTGGAGCCGCAAGAACCGAGTTTTGTAGACATCATCCCGGAGGTAAAGGACTCCGTGGTTAGTATAAATGTAACTGCTCCGTCGGGAAGGGGGATGGGTCGAGGCGAAATCCCCGGCTCCGGCTCGGGTTTTGTTTTTGCGGAGGATGCAGAATACATTTTTATTGCAACAAATAACCATGTCGTCGAAAACACCACCTCCATCGTAATCTCCCTTGACGATGAGGACAGTGTACCCGCACGTATTGTGGGCTACGACAGAGCCTCCGACGTGGCGGTTATTGTTGCTTCTCGTGCAGACCTGCGAGAAATCGAAGCGCGATATACTGTAGCGCGTCCCGGTAACTCCGATGCTTTGCGTATGGGAGACTCTGTCATCGCAATCGGCAATGCAATGGGCGAAGGCCAAACCGTCACACGCGGCATTATCAGCGCGCTTTCGCTTAGTATAGACATCCCTGATGCACGCAACCGCCTTACCCTTGATGTATTACAGACCGATGCGGCAGTAAACCGCGGAAACAGCGGCGGCCCGCTAATCAACCAATATGGCGAAGTGATTGGCATCGTAACCGCAAAGCTTATCGGCGCGGATATAGAGGGCATGGGCTACGCGCTCCCCATAAACAATGTCTACCACCTGCTTATGGATATACTCGAAACAGGCTCGGTACGCCGCTCGTTTATAGGTGTGGTGCATACAGAAATTTCTGAGCAGTTTCGCAACGTTTGGAATTTCCCATCCACAGGCATTTTGGTGACGGAGATTATGGCTGATTCTCCTGCATACGAAGCAGGGATTTTGCCACGCGACCTCATTGTGCAGTTTGACGACCGCAGAATCACAGGCACGGATTCCCTGCGTGATGCACTCGAAGCCACTCGCCCCGGTACAGAAATAACTCTGGGGCTATATCGCGACGGCATCCGAATGGATGTTCAGCTTGTGCTTGCCAGCCGTATGCATTAAAATACGATTACACACGCTGTGCTTGCACATGCTAAATGGCCGAAGGCCAAACAAAATGGCCGAAGGCCGGATAAACGGAGGATGCAGAATGTCAGACAATATGATAAAAAATCCCTCTCTTGCGGCAGAAGGGATACGTAAAATCGAATGGGTAAAAGAGTATATGCCCGTTTTGAAACAAATCGAAGAGCAGTTTAAGAAGGACAAGCCCTTTGCGGGTATGCGTATAGCTGTTTCAGTACACTTGGAAGCAAAAACAGCATATCTCGGTCAGGTTTTGGCATCGGGCGGTGCGGATGTTGCCATCACGGGCAGCAACACGCTTTCTACCAAAGATGATATATGTGCGGGACTTGCTTCCCAAGGCTACAAGGTATATGCATGGCATAATGCAACCGAAGAAGAATACTGGACACATCTCAAAAAAACGCTTGAGTTTAAGCCACATATCATAATAGATGACGGCGGCGATTTTATAGGTCTGCTCCATGGTGAATGCGCCGCTTTTGGCGAAAACCTTCTCGGAGGTTGTGAAGAAACAACAACAGGCATAAACCGCCTAAAAGCTCGCGAGCGTGAAGGCAGCCTAAAAATCCCGATGATGGCAGTCAATGACGCTGACAGCAAGCATCTTTTCGACAACGTACATGGTACGGGACAATCCGTGTGGGATTCCATTATGTATACAACAAACGTGATGCTCACAGGTCGCGATGTAGTTGTAGCAGGTTATGGATTCTGCGGAAAAGGTGTGGCAATGCGTGCAAAAGGACTTGGCGCACGAGTAATCGTTACAGAAGTCAACCCTTGGCGTGCCATGGAGGCAGTGATGGACGGCTTCCGAGTGATGAAAATGGATGATGCCGCCCGCATAGGCGAGTTTTTTGTAACCGTAACAGGCAACAAAGACGTAATCACAAAACGCCACTACGAAGTAATGCGCCACAATGCCTTCTTGGCAAACGCAGGCCATTTTGACGTAGAGTTTAACAAAGCAGACCTAAAATCCATATCTACAAAAATAGAAGAACGTCGCCCCTACATCGAAGGCTATCACCAAAAAGACGGACGTATCCTTAACGTACTGGCCGACGGAAAACTCGTAAACATAGTAGCCGGCAACGGACACCCTGCCGACATCATGGACATGAGTTTTGCTCTGCAAGCAATGGGTGCATTGCATATAGCAAAAAACGGCAAAACCTTGGCACCAAAGCTCTACTCTATCCCTGTAGAAGTAGACCGCGAAATAGCCCTGATGAAGGCTCGCGCAATGAATCTCGGCCTCGACACCCTCACCCCCGAACAAGAAGCCTACCTAAACGGCACAGGCGAATAAAATAAATATAAGGCAAAAAAAAAGACCGTAAGGTCTTTTTTTAATACTTTTCGTCGCTTTCGAATTGGAACGAGCTAAACGCAGAATCATCCATGTTAAATACTCCATCGTCAGAGAGTAGCTCCATCTCTCCTCCTGTGCTGTCCTCCATCTTACGAAGTGCTTCTTTCACTCGCTCAGGGTCGAGAGGTTTTACCAGATAGTCTTTTGCTCCGGCACGGACACATTCGACTACGTCATTCATTTTCCTGGAGCCCGTACACATTACTATATAAGCGTTGGGGTCTATTTCTAAGAGCTGTCGTACAGCATCTTTTCCGTTTAACTTTGGCATTCCTATGTCCATAAAGACCATGTCAGGGTTTATGGTTTTGTAGTCAGCAATTGCTTTCATTGCGTCTGCGGCTTCGAAAATCTTTTCCGGCTCTATTTTGCAAAACTTTCTTAGTATATCTTTTAATATTGTGCGCAATATGGCGGTATCTTCTACTATTAAGATTCTCAAGACCCGTCACGCCCCCTTCTTCTTGCCATTATACATAAAAAAACACTTACATGCAAGCAAGTGTTTTTTATATTTTTTGTTATTTTTATTCCATTCGCTCCCCATTATCGAGGAAAATTGTGCCTCCCTCAAACCATACATTCGGGAAGCCGAAGATGTCGCGGAAGAATGCAAACGGTACATAAGTGTGTCCATCTATGGACACAGGTGCAGGCATGGCGTGGGTAGATGCAACTCCTTCTGACGAGACAACAGCATAGTAAGGGATGTCCAGGCGGAATGTAGCTTGCCCGTGAGGTGTACCTATTGTGATTTCGCGGTCGGCCGCGTTCCACTGTGGCTCAAAACCGAGGGCTTCGGAGATGGCACGCAGCGGGAGATAGTTTGGAAAATAGTACTCGCCTACTGTTGTGGGGCTTGCACCCTGTATGCCGCGAGCTACATCGTTTATTGTGATTATGATGTTATATGCAGAAGGGTCGGTGATTTCTTGGCCATACCAATTTAGGTTTATTGCCATCATGAGCCAAGGGTCGTTTACAGCGGCATCCCATATGCCAAAGTCATAGTCGATTTCCTGCATAGGGGGTACGGCACGCTCGAAAAGTACAGTAATCAGCTCCGGGCTTGGTATGGTCTCGGGGATGTCGCGGTGAGACCTTGCAAATTGCACCAGCAGTTTGCGACCGATGAGTTCTTCTTTTTCACCTTCGAAGGCAGAGCCGTCTTGGAAATAGATAGGTGTGTCCTCTTCAATATTTAGCCTAAACTGTTGACCGCTGCTTATCCATTCTTCGTCAAAACGGTCGAGGATGATTCTTATTACATCCGTGTTTACGATGGCTACGGCGGTGTGTTGTGGCGGATAAATCATAGCCATGGGTAAGTTGTTGTCAAAGAATCCTATGATGGTGTCGCCTACTTCGGGCTTTTCGCCATGGAAGAATGTATTGTCATCTACAATCAAATTTGTGTGTGTGTCATCAATGCTGATTTTGATGAAGTCGCCGATTTCTACTACTTCTCCTGCAACAGAGCCAAATGCGGGGAACGGGACAAAATCGAAATCTCCGATGTCGCCCGCCAGCGTCATTATGCCGCCTTCCAGTACTTCGTTTTCTTGGATGATGTTTCCGTATTCGTCGATGATTGCATCAGCAAAGGCTGTGGTCGCCATGGCAAGTACCATTAGCGCGGTAATGATAAATTTTTTCATTTTAAGCACCTCGTTTTTTATTTTTTATATTCACCATTATAAACGAGATGTATGCGGCCATGTTCCCTCAGATTTTACTTGTTATGGATTTGTAATATTTCTTGGATTTTGTCACCGTCGATGGTTTCGAATTTTATCAGCTCTTCTGTGATTTTTTCCATCGCCTTGTAATTATTTTTTAAAAGAGCCAATGTTTTATCATATATTGAAGTGATTAGCTCATTGCATTCGATGTTTATGTTTTTTTCGTCGGGAATCAGGCTTTTTCCCATACCAAACTTTGTGATGTATTGTTTTGCTGTGGTTGTAGCCTTTTCTATATCATTTGATGCACCCGTGGTGACAAAGTCTGCACCAAAACGCAGTTCTTCTGCACAGCGTCCTGCGAGTGACACCATGATTTGCTGTTGCAGTTCTTGTTTTGTGTAGTACATACGCTCAGGGGGTATGCTTACACAAAACCCGCCCGCTCCGCTTGTAGATGGGATGATTGTCACCTTTGTTACGCGGTTATCGGTGAACATGGCGGCTACGGCATGACCCGCCTCATGCCATGCTGTGATTTCGCGGTCTTTTTCGCGGATGTTTGTGCGGTCTTTTTTTTCACTGCCTGCCAGTGCAGAGTAATAAGCCGATGATATATCATCAGACAGGATATTTTCACTTTTGCGTCGGGCGGCATTTATTGCCGCGTCGTTAAGCAGACCTTCGAGCATCGCGCCGCTAAAGTAGACTGTGTCTTGTGCCAGCTTTTCGAGGTCGATTTCTTGGAGAGGCTTGCCTTTTGCATGGAGCGCGAGGATTTCGCGGCGGGCGGCTATATCGGGCAAACCGATTTCTACACGGCGGTCAAAACGACCCGGTCGCATCAGGGCTTCGTCAAGGGTGTCGGGGCGGTTTGTG
>WRGY01000026.1 GCA_009786925.1 Defluviitaleaceae bacterium
GGGACGGGAGAAGCCGGGTTGGCCGCTATGGCGGCGGAGTGCAGTGCTGATGTAGTGGTGAACGCGCTCGTAGGTGGTGCGGGGCTTGCACCTACACTTGCGGCGATTGATGCAGGTAAGCATGTCGCGTTGGCTAACAAGGAGACCTTAGTGACTGCGGGCGAGCTTGTAATGGGGCTGGCGCGGGAAAAAGGCGTGAGGATTTCGCCTATTGACAGTGAACATTCTGCGATTTGGCAGTGTTTACGAGGTTCAAAAAGCACGGAATTGGAAAAAATAATATTGACTGCATCAGGCGGGCCTTTTAGGGGACATGGGCGAGGGGCAATCGCCGTGGCAACTGCTAAGGATGCTTTGAAACATCCAAACTGGGATATGGGTGCAAAAATCACCATAGATAGTGCGACTCTCATGAATAAGGGCTTGGAGCTTATCGAAGCGATGTTTTTGTTTGATTTGCCGCCCGAAAGGGTGGAAATATTGGTACACCCGCAGAGTATTATTCATTCCATGGTGCAGTTTGTTGATGGGTCGGTGATAGCACAGATGGGTTTGCCTGATATGAGGCTTCCTATTTTGTACGCGCTTTCCGCGCCTAATCGTGTGCCTACGGAATATCCGCGACTGGATTTTTTAACATGCGGTGACTTGACTTTTGAGCCGCCTGATATGGGAAAATTCCCTTGCTTGGGCTTGGCGCGTCACGCCGCCGCAACAGGTGGCACATTACCCGCTGTGATGAACTATATCAACGAGTGGGCAGTGGGGCAATTTTTGCAAGAAAAAATCGGATTCTATGATATTTCGGATATAATTTCCGAGGCATTTGGCATATATAATGTTAAGACAGTAAAAAGCATCGCCGACATCCGCGAGGCGGAGGCGTGGGCGAGTGAGTATGTGAAGGAGAAAACATGCAAACAATTATCCCGATTTTGATTTTTATTTTTATCCTTGGCGTTGTGATTTTTGTACATGAGCTGGGGCATTTTTGGGCGGCGCGTCGTGCAGGTATCTTTGTAGAGGAATTTGCAATGGGTATGGGGCCGATTTTGCTGAGTCGTCATGGTCGGCCAAAAAACGATGAGGGCGAAGCAACATTGTATTCGCTACGAGCATTCCCGATAGGCGGCTTTTGTAGAATGCGTGGCATGGATGACGAGTCCAATGATGACCCCGCGGCGATGAACAACAAGTCTATACCTGCTCGTTTTCTGGTAATGGCGGGCGGCTCTATTATGAATTTTATCTTAGCATTTATTCTGTTTTTTGCATTGGCGATGCTACAGGGCTATGCGGTGCTGGATGTGGTAAGTGTTAGTGAGGGATTGCCCGCGCATAATGCGGGTCTGCTTGTTGGAGATAGGATTACGCATGTCAACGGCACTCGTGTAGATTTGCAAGAGGATTTGTCAGTCATCATCAATGCGTCACGCGGGCGCGACATTGCTGTGCGTGTAAATCGTGACGGTGTGCGACATGATTTTTCGATTACGCCGGAATTGGCCGACGGACGATATTTTATCGGCATCACTCGCAGGGGTGCGCGACAGCAGGGGTTTTTGGCTGAACGCCCGCCCGAGGGCGATTTTAGACGTATCAGCATAGGAGAAGGTGCCATCAATGCGGGCGAAATGATTGTGTTTCATATCCGCGCCCCGTTCAGGCTGTTTGCACGGCTAATTGCAGGTGAGCCAATGCCCGAGGGTGGTGCAGTTATGGGGCCTATCGGTATAGGTGCGGTCGTCACCGAGGTATACCAAATCACGATGGAACAGGAACGCGGTCTGCTTGACATGATTTTGACAATGGTGTTTATCGCGGCATTCATAAATGCCGCACTTGGGGTTATGAATCTCCTACCCATTCCGGCTCTCGACGGTGCGCGCATTGTTTTCCTCATAATAGAAGCCGTGCGAAAAAAGCCTGTTCCGCCCGAAAAAGAAGCCATGGTGCATATGGTGGGTTTTGTTTTGTTGATTGCACTGGCATTATTTATTGCTTATCAGGATATTGCAAGACTGCTTAATATCGGAGATTATGTAGGATAATAGGCGATAACGCAGTGTTTATAAGGGCTGGAGCGGTTTTGACCAAAACATCTAAGGGGTATATTGGGATGGTAACTCGCGAAAAAACAAAGGTTGTCCATATAGGCGGGGTGCGCGTAGGCGGCGGAAATCCTATTGTCGTGCAGTCTATGACAAATACAGACACACGAGATGTTGCCGCAACGGTTGCACAAATCAATGCACTGCAATCGGCTGGTTGCGAAATCGCCCGTGTCGCTGTACTTGATACAGAGGCGGCAGCGGCCATAAAGTCCATAAAGCAGCAGATTTCTATACCACTTGTTGCGGATATACATTTTGACCATCGTTTGGCGATAGAGGCTGTAAAAAACGGGGCAGACAAGTTGCGTATAAATCCGGGTAACATAGGTAGCGAAAACCGTGTGCGTGAGGTTGCCGAAGCCGCAAAGGCTTATGGACTTCCTATACGCGTGGGTGTAAACGGCGGTTCCCTTGAAAAAGATATTTTGGAAAGGTACAAAGGTGTTACAGCTGAGGGTTTGGCAGAAAGTGCGTTGCGCAATATCGCAATGCTGGAAAAATTCGCGTTTGACAATATTGTTGTTTCGGTAAAGGCTTCGAATGTGCCTCTTATGCTGGGGGCGCATAAGATTTTGGCACAGGAGTTGCCTTATCCGCTACATCTTGGGTTGACGGAGGCGGGTACACCTTATGCGGGAGCGATAAGGTCGGCGGTGGGACTCGGTGCGATAATGAGCCTTGGGTTGGGGGATACTATTAGGGTATCATTGTCGGGCGACCCTGTGGAGGAAATAAGGGCGGCACGCGAGATTCTTTCTGCGTTAGGGCTTAGGCGTTTTGGTGTTACGGTGATTGCTTGTCCGACCTGCGGACGTACGGATATTGATGTTGCTTCGCTTGCAACGCGACTGGAGGAGCGGCTTTTTTACATAAAAAAACCGCTGACTATAGCGGTCATGGGTTGTGCGGTAAACGGCCCGGGCGAAGCTCGTGAGGCTGATATAGGTGTAGCGGGCGGTCGTGGTGAGGCGGTGCTTTTTAGCAAAGGTAAAATTTTACGCAAGGTGCGAGAAGACGAAATAGAAGAAGCCGTCATGGAAACCGTCGCTATACTATAGTCCCGCCGCCGATGACTATGTCGCCGTCGTAAAAAACCACAGCCTGTCCGGGTGTAATGGCGCGTTGTGGACTGTTAAACTCCATGTGGATTTTGTCATCAGCAGTTTGCCATACTGTCGCTTTTTGTGGAGCGTGGGCGTAACGAATTTTTGCTTGTATGGTCATTTTATCATTGATTTTGTCTAATGCAATTAGGTTTATGTCGGCGGCATTGAGCTGTTTTGTAAAAAGCTCGCTGGAGGCACCAAGGGTCACGATATTTTCTTCTGCATTGATGCCCACTACATACAACGGCTCCGGGGCGGTGATTGCGATGCCTTTACGCTGGCCTATTGTGTAATTTATTACACCTTTATGATTGCCCAGATGTTTTCCGCTTCTGCTTTGAAACTGACCCTTTTCCGGCTGTATGCCCGTGTGGCGACTAATAAATGCGGCATAATCGCCGTCGGGTGCAAAGCATATATCTTGGCTGTCACGCTTTTCTGCATTAACAAAACCTTGTGCCTCGGCTAGGGTGCGTACCTTGTCTTTCGAAAGCTCCCCAAGGGGGAAAAGTGTGCGGGAAAGTTGTTCCTGTGTCATGGCGTATAGTACATAGCTTTGGTCTTTTGTCGAGTCGAGTCCTGTTTTTAGTAAAAAGCGGTCGTTAGTTTTTTCTATGCGTGCGTAGTGTCCTGTTGCGATATAGTCACATTCAAGCTCTGTTGCGCGATGCAAAAACTTGTCAAATTTGATAAAGCGATTGCAGTCAATGCATGGGTTTGGTGTTTTGCCTTGCAAATATGCCTTTGCAAATCTGCCCATCACTTCTTCTGCAAATGACTCACAGTAGTTAAATACATAAAATGGGATGTCCAGAGCCGTTGCAACAGAACGTGCATCTTCAGCGTCGGATAGTGTGCAACAGCTACGATTGGCTTTTGCCGATTTTATATGTGCCTCGCTCAAATCTGTATCAGAAAAAAGCTTCATCATCGCACCGATAAGGTCGTGATTCTGCTCCTTTAATAAATGTGCCGCTACGGTAGAATCTACTCCACCACTCATCGCCACAAGAATTTTCGACAAAACTAACACCTCGCCTCGCTTATGTATTTTAAATAATTTTACACTATTACGCCTAATTTGGAAAGAGGCGCGATTTTGCCACATTTTACCTGCAAATGAAGCATAATTGTAATGGTTTGTCAGACTTTGTAGTGATATACTTTTCGAAGAAGGGTTGTGTCACTATGAATTTGAAAAAAATGATTTGCGCGATGCTTGTCGTGCTGTTTGTTCTGCCATCTCAAATTTTTGCCGCGGAGGTGGCTGTTTCGGTTCCCGCTTCTACAGAAATGCGTGGGCTGTGGGTCACTACCGCGTATAACCTCGATTGGCCTTCGCGCCGTGATTTGTCCAACGCAGAGATTAGACGAGAGGTTGATGTGATTCTTGACCGCTCGGCGGCACAGGGGATTAATGCAATTTTTTTGCAAGTGCGTCCCACTGCTGATGCTTTTCACCGTTCAGAAATTTTTCCGTGGTCGCATTTGCTTACGGGTACACAGGGACAAGCTCCTGCCGATGGGTTTGACCCTTTAGAATACTGGATTACACAGGCTCATGCCCGTGGTATGGAAGTCCATGCATGGCTCAACCCATATCGTATTACCTTTCCAAACCAAAATATCACCGACCCGGCGATGCTCTCGGCAAATCACCCCGGGCGGCTTCGCCCTTATTTGACGATTGCATATCGCACATCGTTGTTTTTTGACCCCGGCAATCCTGCTGCACGTCAGTTAATCATTGACGGCGTGGAGGAGTTGCTTCTTAATTACGACCTTGATGGAATACATCTGGATGATTATTTCTATCCCAGTCGCAACTTTCCCGACCAAGCGACGTTTGCACGCTACGGCGGTGGACAAGACTTGCACGAGTGGAGACGTGAAAATGTAAACGACCTCGTCCGCGGATTGCAATCCATTGTCCGCGAAACAAGTCCAAATGCTCGTTTTGGAATAAGCCCTACTGCAATCTGGAAAAACGATACAACGCATGAGCTTGGTAGTGCGACGCGAGGCATGGAGTCATTTCATGCCGCATATGCCGATACCAGGCGTTGGGTGACAGAGGGATGGGTGGACTATATTGTCCCGCAGATTTATTGGTTTACGGGATTCGAAATCGCTTGTTACGAGGTTGTACTAAGCTGGTGGGAAGATGTGGTGCGCGGCACAGATGTTGACCTGTATATCGGTCACGCCGTGTACCGCGAGGTAGAAAACCGTGCAAACTGGGAAGGCGAAATCGTCCGCCAGCTGGAGCGCAATGCCGCTTCTGATGTGGTGAGTGGCAGTATTTTCTTTCGTGCGCGGCATATGGATAGCGGTGTAGGGGCGCAGATTGCCGAGTTTTACCAGCAAAACACCGATGTTGTTACTGCTTTTACACCTCCTGTAGAAGTAGCACCTGATACACCTGCCGTTCAAATGGACAGATTGCTTGTGGTGCAACCGCGGGCAAACTTTCCTGCCCTGAATAATGCGAGCAATTTTTACTTTTTTGGCTCGGGTGTACCGGGCGTGCCTATATATGTAAACGGCCAGCTCATAACAAACCGAACAGAAGAAGGATTTTTTAGTGTGTTTTTGCCTGTTTCCCATGGGCAAAACACATTTACATTTAGACAAGAAGGCCAACCTGACGTGGTGCGTACTCTGACAAACAATCCGCCCGCACCCGCGCAACAGCCTCCCACAATGTCACAGGCCGCCGTCACAAACCCATTCCCCGCCGCTGATGAGTGGGCGCGTGTGGGGACTACGCTAACGCTTTCTGCCAATGCTCCG
>WRGY01000027.1 GCA_009786925.1 Defluviitaleaceae bacterium
GAACGCAACTTCCGCTCTCGCCCCCCACCAGCGCACTTCGGCCATTCCCGCCGTGTAAAATGTGTTGACAAAAAGACCCCTTGCGTGTAACATGCCCTTGTTCATGGCGAACAAAAATTCTCACACGATAGGAGGTCTCATTATGGACAAAGAAATGCTAAAGCAGGTAGCTATGCTTCACCCGGATGATGTTTTCCCACCATTCGACATCGTTATGCAACGCCACGGTTTCGAGGCCGTGTGTACTGTTGCCGAGCAGCTTGGAGGCTTTACGGTACATATACCCGTATTGCGCAATATGTTTGCGGGCTGTATCGCAAAGCAAGTCAATTTAGAGTTCAAGGGCGGCAACTATGCCTACCTTTCCAGGAAATACGGATTTTCTGAACGGCACCTGCGCAGAATGCTTGGCAAACCATAAAAAATTTGCTATTATTTCCTCTGCTGGGAGGAGATACCAATGAGCAGATTCATCGACTTTGTAAAAAATCACGCCTTCTTCCTCCTTGGGATGGCGTGTATTTTTATTGTCGGCGTTATCTACATTATAAACAGAAGAATAGAGCCGGAGATTGTGCGAGACGGTGATATTGTTTTTTGTGACACATCTCTTGACGTATACGAGCCAGACCCCGAATATATTGTTATACATATTGCCGGAGAAGTACAAAATCCCGGCGTTTTTGAGTTGCAACAAGGCGCGAGAGTAAACGACGCGCTCATCCTCGCGGGTGGCGAAACAGGCTATGCTGACCTTGCTCGTGTAAACCTTGCCGCTGTCTTGCAGGATGCGGCAAAAATAATAATCCCTGCTGTTGGTGAATATTTGCCGGAGAATGTGGGCGGAATCCGCGCCGACGGTCTCATCAATATAAACACTGCAACATCAGTCGAGTTGCAAACATTGTCGGGTATCGGCCCTGTTTTGGCAGAAAACATAATCACATTCCGTGAGACACATGGAGGATTTTCTGCTGTGGATGAGCTTATCCATGTACCGAGGATTGGTGAGGCTACTCTGGAGCGGCTTCGCCCGCTTGTTACTACAGAATAATAACGCCCGAGAGGAGGATTGTCTTGATTTTATATGTGCTTCCTTGGATTGTAGGGCTGTGTATCCTTGGATTTTTTCTTTTTTCTGCAAACAGAAAAGCAGACAGACGATATAAAATGGCAAAAATCCTAGGCAAATCCTTGGCAGACATCACAAAGTCACCACTTTTGTTTGACGGAGGTCTGATAAATGCAATGGGCTTTATTGCCAAAGAGTCTGCCGCTGTCTTGGGCGTACATCATGTGGCAATCTGGCAACTTACAGCAGATGAGTCAACACTGGAAAATATATATTTTTACGATGCAAGTTTGGGAAAAAGCGGCACACTCCCCATGTTCCCACTAAGCAAAAATTATTCCAATATATTAAGAAACGAACGCCTCATCGTAATAAATAACACAAAGGAAAAAAACGAAATTAAAAATTGCTACGCACCTGACACATGCGCAATCCTCGAAGCCCCCATCCGCACAGAGGGCAAAATATTTGGTGTAATAAGTTTTGAACAAGAGTTTGGAAACGGAATAAAATCACGAGAGTGGACGTTGGAAGAGCAAAATTATGTATCGTCACTCGGTGACATAATGTCGCTTGTCGTCACCGACAACGACCGCCTCCGCGCCTACGAATCCGCAGAAACAGCCAATCAGGCAAAAACAAACTTCCTTGCAAATATGAGTCACGAAATCCGCACACCGATGAATAGTATTATCGGTTTTTCGGAGCTGGCTCTCGACGACGAAATTTCTGCAAAAACACGCGACTATCTCAGCAAAATCAGAGAAAACTGCAATTGGCTAATGCAAATCATCAACAATATATTAGATATTTCTAAAATAGAATCAGGCAAAATGGAGATAGAAAACATCCCTTTTGATATACAAAAATTATTCGAAAACTGCCGAGATGCAATCATGCCAAAAGCATTGGAAAAAAATCTTAAACTAGACCTAAATGTGCAGACTCCAAGCAAAATACCTATGAGCGACCCTGTTAAGCTTAGGCAAATATTGATGAATCTGCTTTCCAATGCAGTTAAATTTACAAACACAGGCGGCATAAACATCTCTGCGAGTATAAGGGGCGAGACAGATAATTCAGTTACTATAAACTTCGAGGTAGAAGATAGCGGTATAGGTATGACAACCAAACAACAAGCCGTCATCTTTGAGCCGTTCCGTCAGGTAGATACAGGGCAGGAATACGGCGGTACGGGGCTTGGGCTTTCTATTACAAAAAACATTGTGGAGCTGATGGGTGGAGAGCTTTTGGTAAAAAGCACATTCGGTGTAGGCAGCAAATTTATTTTTTGTCTCACATTCGAAACCGTGGCGAAAGGGCAAAAAATTGACCTGCTTGCACCGCACAACATAAAAAAACCCACATTTAGCGGCGAAGTTTTGGTATGCGAAGATAACAGTATGAACCAACAAGTACTGACAGAACATCTCTCTCGTGTAGGCATAAAAACCGTGGTGGCGGACAACGGCCAAGTCGTCGTCGATATACTCAAAAACCGTCTCCGAGAAGGCAAAAAAATGTTTGACCTCATTTTTATGGACATACATGTACCTGTGATGGATGGACTAAAGGCCGTAGAAAAAATCCATGAGCTTAATATAAATACACCCATAGTCGCCATCACTGCAAACGCAATGGAGCATGACAAGCAACAATACAAAGAACGCGGCATGGACGACTATCTGGGCAAGCCTTTCTCCGCCCAAGATTTGTGGAAATGTCTGCTAAAATATTTTGAGCCAAAAAGTTGGCAAGATGATTATTACCGGTATGACCTGCACCAAGGCCTAATAGATAACTTTGTAAAATCAAACACGGATAAATTTACAGAGATAACAAACGCACTGGAAAAAGGCGACATAAGGCACGCGCATATACTCGTACACACATTAAAGGGTAATGCAGGACAACTAAACAAGCTGGCTTTACAGCGGGCGGCGTTTGAGCTGGAGCAGGCATTAAGAGAGGGGATAGACAGCTCGACTCCGGAGCAATTGAAAATGTTGGCGACAGAGCTTTCTACAGTGTTGGCAGAGATGATACAAACCATAGATGATGACACAAAGCAACAAGAATGTCTAAGCCCGCAAGACTCGCGTGATGTTTTGCTTAGGCTGGAACATATACTGAAAGACAGCAGTACAGAATGCCTAAACTACATCCCCGAGCTGCGTATGATAAAGGGGAGCAAAGAGCTTGTCAGGCATATGTGCGAATTTAATTTCAAACAAGCAAGTCAGGCACTAAATGACCTAATAAATGAGGAGTGGCTAAAACAATGAGTAAAAACACTGTATTAATAGTAGATGATGATACATCAAACCTTTTGGAGCTGTCGCATATATTGCGCTCCGAATATAAAGTCTATGCCGTAAAAGACGGTGCTAACGCCATTATCAAAGCAAAGGAGTCCATGCCTGATGTAATCCTCTTGGATGTAGTCATGCCCGGCATGGATGGATTTGATGTGCTCGTGGAGCTTAAAAGCGACAAGGTAACAGCAGACATCCCCGTAATATTTATCACGGGTGTGAGTACAAGCGAAAAAGAAATCGAAGGCCTATCCATAGGTGCGATGGACTACATCAGAAAGCCTTTTGATGCAAAAGTAGTAAAATTTCGTGTGGGCAATCAAATCAAAATAGTAAATCTGCAAAGAGAGTTGCAGAATGCTTTGAGCGAAGCAGAAGAAGCCAACAGCTCCAAGTCAGATTTTTTGGCAAGCATAAGTGACGAAATCCGCACACCCATCAAGGCAATCATGGAAATCACAAATAATCTGCAAAAAAAAGAGCTTGCCGAGGATATAAGAAGCTCTGTGGACAAAATAAATATGTCGGGCGACTTGCTGTTGGACATCATCAATGATGTCATTGACCTGACAAAAATAGAAACAGGCAAAATGGAAATAGTACAAAGTGAATATAACATAGAAGGTTTGCTCATAGACGTGGTAAACACAAACACCCCAAGGCTAAAAGACAAACCCGTAAAATTCAATCTGGAGATAGATGAGTTTATCCCTGCTGCACTTATCGGAGATGAGACTCGCATAAAACAAATCCTAAACAATCTGCTTTCCAATGCATTCAAATACACATACTCCGGCACAGTGACATTCGATATAAGCTATGAGCCAAAAAATGACGGCGTTATCTTGGAATTTAACATCACCGATACAGGTGTCGGCATCGCTAGTGACCAGATGAAAAGTTTGTTTGATAACTACGCGAGATTTACCACAGAACTCGGCGGCGTGACTATCGGGGGCATAGGCCTTGGCCTATCCATCACAAAAAAATTGACCATGTTGATGGGTGCTGAGATTTCGGTAGAAAGCACACCGGGTCAAGGCTCTACATTTATTGTCCGAATCCCGCAAAAAGCTTCTTCCGACAAAATCCTAGGCATAGAATCCGCAGAAAAACTACGCAAATAATATTTTTGACCTGCTCTTTGCAGAGTCATATATTCCATTGATTAATTTTTGTGTTTGCAAGCCCGAGCAGTTTTGCTCTGTCTCCAGCGTTTCATAAAATGCTTTTATGTGTTTCACATGGGACACTCCCCAATATGATTTCATACCAAACTGCCGCTGTGCCTCCATATCCGCACCGGCGGTTTTTTCTTGCCCATTTGCATATGTGACCGTCGCATCTTCACCGATGAGTTTCGCGCTTCCGTTTTCGCAGATGAGTTCTATGCCGGCGGGCGCGTCGTAGGGGTGATATGTGTTTACAAAAAAAGAAATCACTATGTCTCCATAATAAATAATACCTTCGGCTACGTCCTCCACCTCTATACTCGGATGTGCGCGGTTTGCGATATTTGCATCCACCGCCGTCGGATTGCCCAGGAAATAATTCGCCATGTCAAAGGCATGTATGGACTGATTAATAAGTACGCCGCCGCCTTCGGTCGCCCATTTTCCGCGCCAAGTGCTTGTCGCATAGTAGCTTTCGTCACGACACCATGTTACACGCAGCCAGCCGCTTTTTACCGCACCAAGTTCGCCGCTTTGCAGTACAGATTTAATCAACTGCGCCCCGGGGTTGTGGCGATTTTGAAAAACTACACTAAGCTTCGCTCCGCTTTTTTTTGCGGCGGCGAGCATCGCTTCTGCATCCGATACCGTAGTAGCCATCGGCTTTTCGCACAGGACATGTACACCTCTCTCCAGAGCGGCAATACTCACCTCCGCGTGCAAGTGATGAGGTAAACACACATGCAAAACATCAAACCCACCCGCGTCCAGCATCTCTTTATAATCTGCAAAAGCAGGTGGCACAAGCTTAATATCGCAGACAGCCGCCACTTCCACGCCTATGGCCTCCAGTGATTTTATATGCATCGGCGCAATGTTTCCCATGCCTACGATTGCCGCTTTTAATTTCTTCATGTCTTATCACCGACTTTTAGATGTTTTGGTCTGAACCGCTCAAACCCGCATTATCTCTATTTGTTAGAGCCATTAATGCGACGTTCGGCTTCCTTGTAAACCTCGTCGTCGTCTCTTATTGAGACTATTACAATTTCGCATTGTATGGGATTTAGAAACAATATAAAATGGGTCAGAAGCTATATCGTTGCCCATGTATTCACGCCTTTATGTTATTCTAAAATATCCGAATGCGTACCCGTTTCAAGCAAAGTAAGCGTCAAAACACCTTTGTCGATTTTATAAATCAACACCCAGTCAGGCAATATATGACAATCCCTGTACCCTCGCCTGTTGCCTTTAAGGGGGTGGTCATTATATCTTGGTGGAAGCGGCTTACCGTCAAGAAGCATATCAACAGTCTCTTTGAAAAGGTTCATGTCATATCCTCGTTTTTTTAAAACCTTTAATTGCCGCTTTATCCGATTGGTATAATACGGTGTATACTTCATATGCCCAAAGACTCCCATAATTCCTCTTTAGTGGAAAAGGGGCCAGCAAGTTTCTCTTCACCGCTTTCAATGCGCTCAATGTATGCAAGGGTATCTATTCTTGATATGTGGCTATATGCCACAACGTCAAAAGGTAAAGAGCGTTGTATTCTAATTTGATGAAGCATTAAATTGAAGGCATCGCTGAAAGATAAACCCATAGCGTCAAGTATCATTCCAGCCT
>WRGY01000028.1 GCA_009786925.1 Defluviitaleaceae bacterium
TTAGTTAGCAGGGGTAGCGAACGCAACTTCCGCTCGCTACCCCTGCTAACTAACGCACTTCGGCCACTCCGGCGTTTGCACACTTGACTTTTGCTGTTGTGTTACCTATACTTAGGTTGCCATAGAAAGTAGGTGCAGTAGAAATCTGCGTAAATCCTGCCGAGGCTCGTGTTTAGTTTGATTTTTTAAGCCCGAGGCTATGGTATTTCCATGTCTGGGGCTTTTTATATTTGTCCCAAGATTAGAAGCGAAGGAGGTGAAACAAATGGCAGAGGTTTCTAAAAATCTTGCAAAAAACCGTAAGGCCAAAGAGGTTGTGGTAGACGAGATAAAAGAGAGGCTTTCTCGTACCAAGTCTGTGGTGTTGGTGAACGCACGCGGGCTTACCGTTGAGCAGGATACAACGCTACGTAAGGCTATGCGTAAGGCCGGTGGTATTGATTATAAGGTATACAAAAACACCATGCTCAACTTTGCAATCGAAGGTACGGATTATGAGGGTTTGAAGGAATACTTGTCGGGGCCTACAGCGGTGGCGTTTTCTTATGAAGATGCAACGGCGGCGGCGGCGGCTATTTCTAAGAATCTAAAGTCTATGCCCGCTTTGGAGTTTAAGGCGAGTGCAATCGACGGTCAGGTATATGACGCAGAAAAAACTAAGGCAATCGCTGACATTCCGTCACGCGAAGTGTTGCTTTCAAAGCTACTTGGCTCGTTCAAGTCGCCGATGTCGAGCTTTGCTCGTGTTATCAATCAAATTGCGGAAAAAAACGCCGCAGAATAAAAAAGGAGATTATAAAAAATGGCAAAATTATCTATAACAGAAATCATCGAAGCCGTAAAAGGCCTTTCGGTATTGGAGCTTAACGACCTTGTAAAAGCTGCAGAAGAAGAATTTGGTGTAAGCGCGGCAGCAGGCGTAATGGTAGCAGGCCCTGCGGCAGCAGGTGGCGGAGAGTCTGCTGAAGAAAAATCAGACTTTGATATTGAACTCACAGACGTAGGCGCGGAAAAAATCAAAGTAATCAAAATCGTACGCGAAATCACAGGTCTTGGCCTCAAAGAAGCTAAAGAAATGGTAGATGGCGCACCAAAAATCATGAAAGAAGCCACACCAAAAGCAGAAGCCGAAGAAATCGTTAAAAAGCTTGCAGAAGTAGGCGCGAAAGCGACCTTAAAATAAGGGAGGCTACAAACATGAGCATTAAATACGTTTACATGTTCAAAGAAGGAAATGCGACAATGCGCAACCTTCTCGGCGGAAAAGGTGCTAACCTCGCAGAAATGACCAACATGGGCATTCCTGTACCAAACGGATTTATCGTTACCACAGAGGCTTGTACACTTTACAACTCTCTCGGTAAAAAACTCACAGACGACATCAAAAAGCAAATCGATGCGTGTATTGTACAGCTCGAAGCCTCCAGCGGCAAAAAATTTGGCGACCCAAATAATCCGCTCTTGGTGTCTGTTCGTTCCGGTGCGAGAGCTTCTATGCCCGGCATGATGAACACCGTGCTTAACCTTGGTATGTCTGACGCGGCAGTTAGCGGCCTTGCAAAATTAGCAGGTGACAGATTTGCTTATGACTCATATCGTCGTTTTATCATGATGTACTCGGATGTTGTTATCGGCGTAGACAAGCATAGCTTTGAACGTGCGATTGACAAATACAAAGAGGGTAAGGACTATAACTCCGACGAGGATATGACTGCTGATGACTGGAAAGCGATTTCCGAGCAGTTCAAAAAAATCTATCGTGACGACCAGGGCAAAGATTTTACTACAGATGCAAGAGAGCAACTCTATGGTGCGATTACCGCCGTATTTGATTCTTGGAATACAGAACGTGCATTTGCATATCGTCGTATGCATGACATCCCCTACGAGTGGGGTACCGCTGTCAACATCCAAGAAATGGTCTACGGTAACATGGGTGCGACCTCCGGCACAGGCGTTGTGTTTACACGCGACCCCGCCTCCGGCGCGAACAGAATCTATGGCGAATACCTCATGGACGCACAGGGCGAGGACGTTGTTGCAGGTGTACGCACACCAAAAGACTTCCTCGAATTGGAAAAAGATTCTCCCGCTTGCTACAAAGAATTTGTGGAAATCTCCACAAAGCTCGAAAAACACTATAAATATGTACAGGACATGGAGTTTACCATCGAAAACGGTAAACTGCACATCCTCCAAACACGCAACGGAAAATGTACGGCACAGGCCGCTTTGCAATTTGCGATTGATTTCGTAAAAGAAGGCATCCTCACCGAAGCAGAAGCCATCCAAACCGTAGATGCTCGCGCACTCGACCAACTTTTACACCCGATGTTTGACCCTGCGGCATTAAAAGCAGGCAAGGTGCTTGGTGAGGCTCTTGCGGCTTCTCCCGGCGCGGCAGCGGGTAAGGTTTACTTTGAAGCAAAAGACGCTATCGCGGCGAAAGAACGCGGCGAGCGCGTGATCCTTGTCCGTATGGAAACATCACCCGATGACATCCTCGGCATGGAGGTTTCTCAAGGGATTCTCACCGCAAAAGGCGGTAACACAAGCCACGCCGCAGTAGTTGCGCGCGCGATGGGTACATGTTGCGTTTCCGGATGTGAGGCAATCAAGTTCGGCAACGGCACATTTACACTCGGCGGCGAAACCATCAAAGAGGGCGATTATATTTCTCTCGATGGCTCTACGGGTAAGGTTTATATGGGCGACATCCCAACCGTTCCCGCAGAAATCGCAGGCAACTTCGGCACCTTCATGGGCTGGGTAGAAAAAGTAAAAGGCGCGATGGCTGTACGTGCAAACGCAGACTCTCCAAAAGATGCACTCAAAGCTCTCGAATTTGGTGCGACAGGTATTGGTCTCACACGCACAGAGCATATGTTCTTTGACGCTGACAGGATTCCAAAAATGCGCAAGATGATTCTTTCCGATACCGAGGCAGAACGCCGTGCGGCTCTCGACGAGCTTCTTCCTTTCCAAAAGAAAGACTTTATCGGCATCTATGAGGTCATGAAAGACCTTCCTGTTACCATCCGCTTGCTCGACCCACCACTGCATGAGTTTATGCCTACAGACGAGGCGACCTTTGTTGCACTCGCAAAAGACATGGGCAAAACAGTCGAACAAGTAAAAGATACGGCTAACTCTCTGCATGAGCTTAACCCGATGATGGGGCATCGTGGCTGCCGCCTCGCTGTTTCCTACCCGGAAATCGCGCAAATGCAAACACGCGCAATCATCGAAGCCGCTATCGAAGTAAAAAAATCAAAAGGCTACGACATCAAGCCGGAAATCATGATTCCTTTGGTGGGCGACGTAAAAGAGACCCGCTTTGTAAAAGAAATCATCGAAAAAGTAGCTAAAGAGCTTGTTGCGGCCGCTGGTGTGGAGCTTTCTTACCAAATCGGTACGATGATAGAAATCCCACGCGCTTGCCTCATCGCAGACGATATCGCAGGCGTATCCGAGTTCTTCTCATTCGGCACAAACGACCTCACACAAATGACCTATGGCCTATCACGCGACGACGCAGGGCGCATCCTCAAAGATTATATGGATAACGTAATCTACGAAGGCGACCCAACAGCACGTCTCGACCAAACAGGCGTAGGCCAACTCATGAAAATCGCCATCGAAAAAGGTCGCAAGACAAATCCAAAACTCAAAATCGGGATTTGCGGCGAACATGGCGGCGAGCCATCGAGCATCGGATTCTGTCACAAAGTCGGACTGGACTATGTATCATGCTCTCCATTCCGTGTACCAATCGCACGTCTCGCTGCGGCACAAAGTGCTTTGACAGGAGATAAGTTTGACTAGTTTTTAAGAACTTAGGCTTGACCCAAACTTTGATTTTTTGGGATATAAAAAAACCCGTTTATGCTTTTAGTATAAGCGGGTTTTTTACTTGACAGTCAATCTAACATGCTATACATATAAACGTATAAAGAAAGGACGATTAGCATGGATATACGATGGTTACAAAGATTTCAAAATTTTAAACGAGCTTTTGAGCTTTTGAGTGAGCCACTTGAAAACAACGAAATCGAGCAACTTTCTGATTTGGAACAAGAAGGTTTAATCCAGCGTTTTGAATACACCTACGAGCTTGCATGGAAGGTTTTTAAGGACTATCTGGAATACAGTGGCACAAATATAACCGAATCGACCCCGCGCAAAATAATAAAAGAGTGCGCCGCATTAGGTATATTTGACGAAGCAAATATCAACGGCGACACATACCTAAACATGATGCTGACCCGGAACGAGCTTTCGCATGTCTATAATTCTGAGATTTTTTTAGACTCCCTCAAAAAAATAAAAAACTCTTATATATATGAGTTAGAAAAACAATATCAGTTTTTTATTGAAAAGGAGCGACAGCCCAATGATTGACTATGACCTCATACGAGCTGTGTTTGAAAACCACACATGCATAAAAAAAGCTGTGCTTTTTGGCTCGCGTGCGATGGGTACACATAAAAAATACTCAGACATAGACATAGCACTGTTCGGAGAATTTGAGTCCGACCAAGTGTCCCGCATATCCAACGAGCTGGAAGAACTCCCCATGATACAAAAAATTGATATTGTATCATATGGAAGCATAACTAACCTCGACCTGCGTGACCATATAGATAGGGTAGGGCAGGTAGTTTTTGAGCAATACCATCAAGGAGCTTGTTCAAAATGAAACTCGACCGTCTCATGAGTATACTCACCATTCTTTTGCAGAATGACCGAGTAACCGCTCCATATTTAGCAGAAAAGTTCGAAGTATCTCGCCGCACGATTGGCAGGGATATTGATACACTTTGCAAAGCGGGCATACCTATTGTTACTTTTCAAGGCACAGGTGGTGGCGTTTCCATCGCCGAAGGCTTTAAGCTGGACAAAAGCATTTTGACAATAAAGGAGCTGTCGGGCATTATTGCCGCGATAAAAGGCATCGGTAGTGTGTCAGAACAGTCGTATATCGAACAAATTTTAAACAAACTGGGAGCCGGCTCAGAATCTGACGCGGTTGTTTCTCTGCATGAGCCTGTAGTGATAGACCTTGCTTCTTATTACAAAGATGATTTAACCAAAAAAATCGAATCAATTAAACAAGCCATTTTTGATAGGCAAATAATTGAGTTCGATTATTTTTATGACAAAGGCGAATGTCATCGCCGCATAGAGCCTTACATAGTTATCTTCCAATGGACATCATGGTATGTATTTGGATATTGCTTGGAACGCCAAGACTGGAGAATGTTCAAGCTCAACAGGCTTTGCAACCTGACCACATGTGATGAGTCGTTTGCAATGCGCGAAATACCGCCCGAAAAACGTGATTACAACAGACATTTTAACGATGATATAAAGCTCGTTGCCGTTTTTGATAAATCTGTCAGATACCAGCTTATCGAAAGCATACCCATTAAAACAAGCACTACCGCCACATACACTATTACTGCTTTGACCTTGTCTGCCATAAACTAATTACACTCCCTCATTTAATGCACTATTGCAAGCACATCATCACCCATTGTAAACCATCGCCCTTCGTCGTCAACTTTTATATACGCAAAATCACCCATTGTACGATGGGGATGAAATCGAATTTCTATCGAATGCAGTTCTGTTGTTACATATAACAAAATGGGTTGCCTTAAAAGTATTGATTCAATGTTATCCATCCATGGAGGCAAGCTATCAGATGGCTTAAAACTACTAAGTACATTATAAATTACAAGTAGCTCTGCTCTGTTAAAGCTATCCCTTACCAATGAATTATACCGTCCATAAGTGAGTAAAAATTCGTCACTCATCGTAATGGGTAAATATTCAGAAGCATATCCCATTGGCACATATGCTGACTTGATAGTTTGTAAGATTAGAAGCATTAATAGCAAAACAACCAGTCCTACAGTTATAATTTGAAAGGTCTTACTTTTCACACTATTACTCCTTATTTTTATATAACACAACAAAACAAGCCACTGTGTATCAGCTGCTTGTTTTGTGTGGAAAATACTTTGCTCGAAATTTTATCGGAGGTATGCAAAAGCAGTCATAACACTACTTCCAGAAACAATTGTAAGATTTCGGTCTGCTAGGTTTATTATTTGAGTTTCCCCATTTTTTTCAGACAACCCAAGGTAAAGAGAGTTGAAGTGAGGGTTTGGGTCTAATGAAGAAGTCGGAAATGCCAGAAAAAG
>WRGY01000029.1 GCA_009786925.1 Defluviitaleaceae bacterium
CTGCGCCGCGGCAGACTCACGGAGTTCCTTTTTGGGGCAAACGGTATGGCGGGTTTGATGTTTTATGCGGCGGTTATTTGGGTGGCGATGCGTGTTATTCAGGGGTCAGCTGTGACGACAGTTGTAATCACTGTAACGATTTTGCCGCTTATATTTGTATGTTTCAAGCATCCGCTAGAAAATCTTTTGTCAGGCGGACGAGCTATACCAAAGGGCGATGCGGCGGCGTTTGTGGGCAGGACTGCAATCGAGTTATTCGAAACATTGCTGACATATGCAACAAACACCGTGTCATTTGTACGTGTGGGTGCGTTTGCGGTGAGCCATGTGAGCATAATGCATGTTGTATTACAGCTTAGCCAAGGTGCGGCAAGCGCAGGTGGGATTGTTGTACTCATACTCGGCAATATTTTGGTGTTGGTCATAGAAGGTCTGCTGGTAGGCATACAGGTGTTGCGTCTCGACTTCTATGAACTTTTCAGCCGCTTTTACAAAGGTACGGGGCATGAGTTTGTTCACACTTATAGAAATGAGGGGTAGTATGGTCATTATTGTTTTACTTTTTTGTGCTACGTGGGTTATTCCTTTTGTGATGTCGAGGTTTGTACCGCGTCCCGGGATTTTGCTGCTTGGTAATATAATTTCATTTTTTGCGGTGTTTATTATTTCTGCCGTTTTGATTTTTAGCGGACGGGTTTATGCTGACACTGCTGTCAACGATGTCTCCGACTTGGCTGTTGCGGCGGCATTTATCGGAGCGGGGTTAGTTACGGGTCTGGGTGCAATCGGTACGGGGATTGCAGTGAGTAGTGCGGCTTCGGCGGCCATAGGGGCTGTGAGTGAAAACGAGGCAAACTTTGGCAAGGCGATGATTTTTGTGGCCATGGCAGAAGGTATTGCGATTTATGGGTTGCTCATATCATTTATGATTTTGGGTCGGGTGTAGCCATGGGAAAGGTTGCGTTTTTCGAAGAAATAATCGGGCGTGAGGTAGAGCGACGTACACGCTTGGCGCGGCATAAACTTGCTAAGGAACTAAGCGCGGCTACGGCACGAGAGGTGGACGCGGTACATAAGCGCGTGTGTGCGGAGGTCGCGGAGGCAAAGAGTGCAATGGAGCGGTCTGCCAACAAAGCTGTGGCAGAGGCCACCCAAAAGGCCGGGGCGGAGTACAACGCGCTCTATACAGCGTTTTTCCAAGAAATCAAGGACGAAGTAAAAGAAAAGCTCATAGCTTTTACGCAGACAGATGAATATGGCGAGTATCTAAAAGAAAGAATCGTCAAAAACATGCGTGTCGAGCTATTTGGCTGTAAAATTTTATTACGTCCTCAGGATATGTACTTGGCAGAAGAAATAAAAAAGTCAACTAACGATAATACATCGTCAGTTGACTTCGGCAAAGAAGATTTTATTGGTGGTTTTATCCTGCGTAGTGAAAAAATGCAGGTAGATTGTACATTTAAAACCAGATTGGAGTCTTTTACTTCTCGATTTTTACAACAACACCGGCACCAACCGTACGGCCACCTTCGCGGATAGCAAAAGATGAGCCTTCTTCCATAGCGATTGGAGAAATGAGTTCGATTGTCATTTCGATGTGGTCGCCAGGCATACACATTTCTACGCCATCAGGAAGAGTAATAACACCTGTTACGTCGGTTGTGCGGAAGTAGAATTGTGGACGGTAGTTAGAGAAGAATGCTTTATGTCGTCCACCCTCGTCTTTTGAAAGAACATAAACTTGTGCGGTGAATTTTGTATGAGAAGTAACTGTGCCCGGTTTACAGAGTACTTGGCCGCGCTCGATTTCGTCACGAGCGATACCACGAAGGAGTAGACCTGCGTTGTCTCCTGCTACAGCTTGGTCGAGTAGTTTATGGAACATCTCGATACCTGTAACAACAACTTTACGCTTTTCTTCAGAGAATCCTACAATTTCTACTTCATCTTGTACTTTGAGTGTACCACGCTCTACACGACCTGTTACTACTGTACCACGGCCTTGGATGGTGAATACGTCCTCTACAGGCATAAGGAATGCTTTATCTGTGTCGCGCTCAGGTGTTTCGATAAACGTGTCAACTTGCTCAAAAAGCTCAACAATTTTGTCGCCCCACTCGCCCATTGGGTCGTTAAGAGCTTGTAATGCAGAACCGCGGATGATGGGGGTTTCGTCGCCCGGGAATTTGTATTTATCCAAAAGCTCCCTAACTTCCATTTCTACAAGTTCCAGCATTTCTTCGTCGTCCATAACGTCGCATTTGTTTAAGAATACAACGATTTTAGGAACGTTTACTTGGCGTGCAAGCAGGATATGCTCTTTTGTTTGGCTCATGGGGCCGTCTGTAGCAGCTACTACAAGAATCGCACCGTCCATTTGTGCCGCACCGGTAATCATGTTTTTAACGTAGTCGGCGTGACCGGGGCAGTCCACGTGAGCGTAGTGACGGTTTGGTGTCTCATACTCAACGTGTGTGGTAGAAATTGTTATACCGCGTGCTTTTTCTTCCGGAGCTTTGTCGATTTTGTCAAAATCTACAGAAGCACTGAGCTTGTAACGCTCTGCCAAAGTCCTGGTGATAGCGGCAGTCAATGTTGTTTTACCATGGTCAATGTGGCCGATGGTACCGATGTTTACGTGCGGCTTTGACCGCTCAAATTTTGCTTTACCCATTTTTTAGTCCTCCTATTTATTGGCCTCTGGCCATTTCTCGTGTTGGTTTACATTTTAATTGGCCTTCGGCCATTTCTCATGTTGGCTTACAATTTAGCTGTCTTGCTTGCCGGCGGTTAGCTTTTCTTGGATGCTCTTTGGCACAGGCTCATAGTGATGTACTTCCATTGTAAATGTGCCGCGTCCTTGGGTCTTGCCGCGCAAGTCGGTAGCATATCCAAACATCTCTGCCAGAGGTACAAAAGAATGTACAACTTGGGCATTTCCGCGTGCTTCCATGCCTTCTATTTTTCCGCGGCGGCTGTTTATGTCGCCGATTACGTCGCCCATGTAGTCCTCCGGGACAGTTACGTCTACCTTCATGACCGGTTCGAGTAATGCGGGGTCGGATTTGCGCATTGCTTCTTTAAATGCCATAGAACCTGCAATTTTGTATGCCATTTCGGATGAGTCTACATCATGGTAACTTCCGTCATACAGTGTCGCACGAACGCCGAGTACAGGATACCCGCCGATGATGCCGGATTGCATGGCCTCTTTGATTCCGTTTTCGATAGCAGGGATGTATTCTTTTGGAATAGCACCACCCACGACCTTGTCAACAAACTCAAAGGTGTTATCACCATCGTTTGCGTCCATAGGCTCAAACTGCACCTTACAATGGCCATATTGACCGCGTCCGCCTGACTGGCGCACATATTTGCCCTCCACGTCAGAACTCTTGCGGAATGTTTCGCGGTAGGCCACCTGTGGTTTACCCACATTCGCCTCTACACGGAACTCACGCAACAGACGGTCTACGATGATTTCGAGATGCAACTCGCCCATACCCTCGATGATGGTCTGACCAGAGTCGAGGTCTGTATGGGTTTTGAATGTTGGGTCCTCTTCTGCGAGTTTTGCTAATGCAATGCCCATTTTGTCGCGCCCTGCTTTTGTTTTTGGCTCGATTGCTACAGAGATTACAGGGTCAGGAAAGTTCATGGACTCAAGGATTACCTCGTGCTTTTCGTCACAGAGAGTATCGCCTGTTGTTGTGAATTTTAAGCCTACAACTGCGGCAATATCACCGGCATATACGTTTTGTACATCTTCTCTGTCGTTGGCGTGCATAAGCAAGATACGCCCCATGCGTTCTTTTTTACCTTTTACGGAGTTGTATACATATGAGCCTGCATTAAGCACGCCCGAGTATACGCGGAAGAACGCTAACTTGCCTGCTTGCGGGTCGTTCATAATCTTAAAGGCAAGTGCGGAGAAAGGTTCTGTATCAGAAGAAATACGCTCGGTTGCCTCATCAGTCTGTGGCACAACGCCTTTGATTGCAGGGATGTCTGTAGGAGAAGGCAGATAATCTATTACGCCGTCCAGCAGTTTTTGTACGCCTTTTTTCTTGTATGCGGAACCGCAGAATACGGGTACGATTGCTGTAGAAATGCAGGCGGCACGTAGTGCTTTTTTGAGGTCGGGTACGGAAATTTCTTCCCCTTCCAAGTATTTGCCCATCAAGTCCTCATCTGTTTCGCAGATGGCTTCCACCAGATTTATGCGATATTCTTCGCATTGTGCTTGCATGTCGGCAGGTACATCTTCTACGGTGATGGTTTCACCATGGTCGCCCGAGAATGAATACGCCTTCATCTCAAAAAGGTCTACCATTCCTCTAAATGTGCTTTCAAAGCCTATGGGGAGTTGGACGGGTACGGCATTGTGACCCAGTCGGTCTTTTATCATGCCAACCACGTTTAGGAAGTCTGCACCCAAAATATCCATTTTGTTTACATATGCCAAACGAGGCACTCCGTATTTGTCGCCTTGTCTCCACACGGTCTCTGATTGTGGCTCTACGCCGCCTTTTGCACAGAATACCCCAACGGCACCGTCAAGCACGCGCAAAGAACGTTCGACCTCAACAGTGAAGTCAACGTGTCCCGGGGTATCTATGATATTAATGCGATTACCTTCCCACTGAGTGGTGGTAGCCGCACTGGTGATGGTAATGCCGCGTTCTTGCTCTTGTTCCATCCAGTCCATGGTGGCTGTACCCTCATGGGTTTCGCCGATTTTGTAGTTGCGACCTGTGTAGAACAATATACGCTCGGTGAGTGTTGTCTTGCCTGCGTCAATATGCGCCATAATACCTATATTTCTTGTTTTTTCTAACGGAAAAGTTCTCACTTTACTTCCTCTTTCCGATTTCTACCACTTGTAATGTGCAAACGCTTTGTTTGCGTCCGCCATCTTGTGGACTTCTTCTTTTTTGCGTACCGCTCCGCCTGTATTGTTTGAGGCATCGAGCAGTTCGTTTGCCAGTCTGTCTGTCATGTTCTTTTCGCTACGGCTGCGCGAATAGTTCACTAACCAGCGCAAGCCTAGCGTTTGGCGACGTTCCGGCCTTATTTCTATGGGTACTTGGTAGGTGGAGCCGCCTACGCGGCGGGCTTTTACTTCCAGTACCGGCATGATGTTGTTTAGTGCTTCTTCAAATACGTCCATGGCTTTCGCGCCCTTCTTTTCGGCCGCCTTTTCAAATGCACCATAAACGATTTTTTGCGCCACGCCCTTTTTGCCGTCAAGCATGATACCGTTGATTAGCTTGGTCACGATAATGCTCCCATATAACGGGTCAGGCAAAACTGTACGCTTTGCTACATGTCCTTTTCTTGGCACGAGACTTCCCTCCTTAATAATAATTAAATCACAGGTACTCGTGTTTGTTTCCCACGTTTTCGTGCGGTCATCATATTATGTTAACCGCTTTTGACTGCGGAAATTTACGCTTTTTTAGGTTTTTTGGCTCCGTATTTGCTACGAGCCTGTTTGCGGTTTGCAACACCTGCGGTGTCGAGTGTGCCGCGTACGATGTGATAACGTACACCGGGTACGTCACGCACCCTGCCGCCGCGCATCAATACGACGCTGTGCTCCTGCAAATTGTGCCCCTCGCCCGGGATGTAGCATGTGGCTTCTATTTGGTTGCTAAGACGTACACGAGCGATTTTGCGAAGTGCGGAGTTTGGTTTTTTTGGTGTGTCCGTAAATACGCGAGTACATACACCGCGTTTTTGCGGGCTGCTGTGGTCTGTACGCTTGTCCTTAATCGTGTTTAGCCCTTTTTGGAGTGCCGGAGATTTGGACTTTTTCTTAGCAGTATGTCTGCCCTGCTTTACCAGTTGGTTGAATGTGAGCATAGTCACCTCCTGTAAAATGATTTTTGCGAAACGAAGCAATAGTATCTTTTATTTTTATTTTTGTCAAGGTACGCGCTATGCCATAAATGCCGCAGGGAAGAAGCTTCCGCCTATATACCTTACTGCAATGCCGGCTACCAGTCCCAGGAATGGATTTTTTGTCAATGCGGTGATTGCCATGGCTGTGGCGGCCTGTACTAAGTCTGTAGATGTGCCTGTGCCATTTATGGCGAGCATGTATACGTTGCGGATTTGCACCACAAAGGTGGAGAAGAATCCTATGATAAACAAGAAGCCCGCGATGGCTTGTACGGGTACGTATTTTACTGCTTTTGTCATGAGGCCGAGCAACAGAAGCACCATGCACAACAACATCATAACCACACCTGCCATGACAGGCCATGGAGAGGCGGCTGTAGCAGATATAATCGCGCCGACCGGTGCGCCACCAAAGATGACACTGGGGATG
>WRGY01000030.1 GCA_009786925.1 Defluviitaleaceae bacterium
GTAGCTTTACAAGGTCGTCAGGGCGGAAATCGGCGGGCAGAGGATTTTCACGATTAACAAGCCACAAAAAACCCGTGTCGTCCGGGGTGTCCGCACAATTTACGGTCTGTATCGGGGCAAGTATAAAAAGGAGGAGTAAAAAAACAATACGCATGTTATCACCTAAATTTTAATTCATTTAGCGCAAACACAACCCCTGTCCGCGAATGCGCGTCGGTTATCCCCCCCTGAAAGTATACGATATATGGCTCGCGCATTGGAGCGTCGGCACTTAGTTCTATGGAAGAGCCTTGTATAAATGTGCCACCCGCCATCACTACACCATGGGAGTACCCCGGCATGGGAGCAGGTTCGGGTGTGACAAAAGAGTCAACGGGTGCGGCCTTTTGTATGCCTCGGCAAAATGCAAGGACGTTTTCGGGGGTGCCGAGTTTTATGGCCTGTACTATGTCGGAGCGTGGGTCGCCCGGTGCAGGTGCGACAGAAAACCCCGCTTTTTCGAAAACAGCGGCGGCAAGGATTGCACCTTTTACGGCAGCACAGACAGTTTGCGGAGCCATAAAAAGACCTTGGATGAGGGTGCGACTCATGCCCAGAGTAGGGCCTACGGCACTGCCGAGACCGGGTGCGGTAAGCCGTTCTGCCGCGGCTTCTACATATTTTTGTTTGCCTACGACATAGCCTCCCCCGGGGGCTATTCCGCCACCGGGATTTTTGATTAGCGAGCCTGCAAGCAAGTCGGCTTTGACCGGCTCTTCTGTCGAAACAAACTCGCCATAACAATTGTCTACGAGTATTATTGTTTGCGGTGAGTGATTTCTTATGCACGAAATTATGGAATTAATTTCGTTTGGGGAAAAAGATTTTCGCCATGAGTAGCCTTTTGAGCGTTGTATGGTTGCCATTTTTGGTTTGTCGGCGAGTGCGGCGATGATTGCGTCGTAGTCGGGGTCGCTGTTTTCTGTGAGTTCTGTTTGGCTGTAGGATATGCCATACTCTGCGAGTGAGCCGCTGGTTGGGCGGATTCCGATTACTGATTCCAAGGTGTCATAGGGTTTGCCTACAGGAGAAAAGAGCATGTCCCCGGGTCTGAGATTGCCAAAAAGTGCGGCAGAGAGTGCATGGGTGCCGGAAATCAACTGCGGTCGCACAAGCGCGGCTTCGGCTTCGAAAATATTTGCAAAAATAGATTCCAACACCTCTCGGCCTTCGTCATGGTATCCATATCCGGTGGAGGAGCTAAAATGAGTGTCGCTTAGGCGCGACTTTTGCATGGCGTTTAGTATTTTGAGCTGGTTGAGAGCCGCTACGGAGTCAGCCGCCGCAAAAAGCGGTGCGAGTTCTGCCTCTGTCTGCTCCACAAAAGAAGCCACATGGGGTTTTATTCCCATGTGGCTTTGCAAGTATTCGTAGTACATTTAAGATTCACTTCCCAAATTTTTAATTGTCTTAGTCGGAACAACTGTAGAAATGGCGTGTTTGTATACCATTTGTTGTTTGCCTTCGCTTTCTACGATGATGACATATGCGTCAAAAAAAATAATCGTGCCGCGGATTTGGAAGCCGCTTGTGAGGTAGATTGTCACGGCCATCCTTTCTGAACGCACTGCGTTTAGTAGTTGGTCTTGGTAGTTTGGTGTCATGGTGTCAATCCTTTCATTATGTCCGCTGTGTGCAATATGCGGGCATTTTGCGTTTGGTTACGAAACCACGTCTCTTGCCGCTTTGCGTAGCGGCGCGTGTTTTGTTGTATGGCGGCCACTGCTTCAGCATGTGATATTTCGCCGCTTAAAAATCTTACAGTCTCTTTATAGCCTATTCCCTGCATTGCCGCAAGTCTTTTGCTGTAGCCTTTTTCGAGCAAACCTTGTACTTCTTCGACAAGTCCTGTGTCCATCATTGCCAAAACGCGGGCATTTATACGGTCATACAATATGTGGCGAGGAAGCGAAATCACATAAAAATCAAAATCAAAAAGTGGTTTTTTTTCTTTTTGCAGCGCATTGTATTCAGAAAATAATTTCCCGGTGGATTTACAATAAGCCAACGCACGCGCAACACGCTTTACATTGTTTGCATGTATGGTCGCGGCGTAGTCGGGGTCGGCAGCGGACAGTTTTGTGTGTAAGGCTTCCGCGCCATTTTCTTGGGCAAAAATCGCGTATTGTTCACGGAGTTTTTCTTCTTCTTCATATCCGACGGAAGCAAACTCCGCTCCATACAGCACCGCATTAATATAAAACCCTGTACCACCGGCCATTATCGGTACTTTTCCTCGGGCATAAATCCCTTCCATCGCCGCCATAGCTCCTTTTTGAAATTCGGCAGCAGAAAACGCCTCGTCAGGCTCGATTATGCTTAACATATGATGAGGCACATCTTCCATCTCTGTCGCATTCGGCTTTGCCGTGCCAATATCCATCCCGCGATATACCTGCATAGAGTCCGCAGAAATTACTTCGCCGCCGATTTTTTTTGCAAGCTGTACAGCCGCCGCTGTTTTCCCTGTAGCAGTAGCACCCGCTATGATAATGAGTCTTTTCATGAGTCCAGTATACACCACCTTGCGTCTCCCTGCATATATTACCACATGATTCACATGGGGAGATGTGAAGTTATGTGCCAATTCCGAATCCTTGGAGGACATCGGCTAATGGGCGAGCTTAGTATTGGCGGGGCAAAGAATGCCGCGTTGCCAATCCTCGCCGCCGTATGCCTAAACGAAGGCGAAACTATAATAACAAACTGCCCAAGAATTTCTGACACACTCGATACTATTGAGATTTTAAAGAGTTTGGGTTTTGGGGTGGAGTTTGAAGAAAATACATTAAAAGTGGCCGCCGCTACCGACATAAATCACGACATCCCCGACCGATACGCAAAAAAAATGCGTTCTTCGATTTTGTTCCTTGGTGCGTTGTTGACGAAAACGGGGCGTGTAAATCTGGCTTTGCCCGGCGGTTGCAAGCTCGGTACGAGAGCGATTGATATGCATGTCGAAAGCCTGCAAGCCATGGGTGCAACCATCATTTGTGAAGGCGACAAGCTGTTTTGCGAATGTGATGGTCTGACAGGAACAAAAATAAAACTGGACTTTCCCAGCGTTGGTGCGACAGAAAATATAATGCTCGCAGCGGTAAAAGCCCGAGGCGAAACAATTATAGAAAACGCCGCACGAGAGCCGGAAATCCAAGACCTTGCCCGATTTTTAAAATCTCTGGGTGCAGAAATCCGAGGTGCAGGCACAAAAACAATACAAATAAACGGCTCTGCCGTCATCAAAAAAAATATTTCTCACAAAATAATACCCGACCGTATAGTGGCAGGCACGTATCTCACAGCCGCCGCCATGACCGAGGGCGAAGTCACATTAAAAGACCTAAACCCCTTCGACCTAATGCCTGTCACTTCTTATCTAAAGGAAATGGGCTGTACCCTGCGAGCCGACGGCTCCGTTGTCACCCTAAAAGCCCCTGCCCGCCTAAAGCCCGTCCCGCGCATTACCACAAAGGTACACCCCGGCTTTCCCACAGATATGCAGGCGCAATTTGTCGCCGCTCTGTCCATCGCCGAAGGTAAAAGCGAGTTGACAGAAAGTGTATTCGATTGTCGTACCAGCCATGTACCCGAGTTGCGCAAAATGGGTGCAAAAATAGCCCTAACCGCTGACAAATGCACCTTTTTAGTGGACGGCCGTGCCATTTTGCGCCCCGCAGTCATGGCGGCTCACGACCTGCGCTGTGGTGCCGCCCTAATCCTCGCCGCCCTCGCCGCCGAAGGCGAATCCTTGGTGCAAGGCGCGAAATATGTACAGCGCGGATACGAAAGCATGGAACGCGACCTCGCAAAACTGGGCGCGAAAATCATGTTGGAGCATGGGCGTGTTTAAAATTAACACGCCCATGACTTAGGTCGTGTGCCGTTTTTATTTTCGGCAAAGGCTTTGCACTCACGAAGTTGACCTTCGATGGAATTTTCAGTCTGATTATCTGAACTGTATCTAGCGTAAATTATCTCACGAAGTTTACCATTAGAGTGATTTGATTCAGCATTGTGTTTTTTATTACCCATGGATTACCACTCCTTGCCAAGCTTACTATCTGCCAAGTAATATTTAATATTTGATAGACTAAGCGATTTTTTTCATCAGCTCCCTGCTCCAATATCCTGACAAGTTGCCTTTTAACGGTTCGGGATGACCGATACCTTTATTGCCATTTCGGATAATATCTCGGATTAATTAATTAATTGATTGATTTTTTTAAGAGTACGCTTATCCTCGGTCTGCCATTCAGTATACTCATTAAATCCCCGAAGGGAGAAGCCTACATTTTCAATCATTCTCCATACTCTCCAAATCAGCAAGACTTTTTGCGATTATTTGGCCGTTTTTAGCTTGCTCAATAGATTCCATTAAAACTTTCATGTTGTGTGGGTTAAAGTATTCGCTATATTTTTCTTCACTTGTTTTGGCTCTGATTGGAAATGGTATAGCCTGTTCGCGTATGGCTTGTCGGACAAAGATATTTATTGCTCCAGACATACTCATGCCAAGCTTATCAAAGAGGGTTTCGGCCTCTTTTTTTACGGTTTCATCAATTCTTATGGTCACGTTGGTCATAGATTTTCCTTCTTTCTAAAACTTATAGGTGTATACTTGCAATATTTAATGTCCTGTGCATTGTCAATACATTTAAAGCAATCTCAACGAAAACACAACAAAAAAACAGCTTAGAGATTATAAACCACCAAACTGCTCTAATGGGAACATAACCGCAAACGCCTCACCAACAAAAAACCAATTGATAGGGTTCGTATTAGTTCCTAATGATGGGTTTCGGGAAAGAGGTCATTTTTCCGAAAATTCTGGATTTATAGCAACACTATAGCAACACTCGGCAACATTATAGGCGCTTACCTACTGCTGATGAATCTTTACTTTGGAGAGCTCCTCTATAAAAAATTACAGTCATTTGAAACGGCAGTACCCAGGTTACGTCAGCCTGGATTAGTTTTATAAAATTTGCAAAATCGCCAAACGCAGTGCCAAGTACCTTGTGGATAACGGCATCGTCCCCGCAATCGACTCTGACAAGAAAACGCACCGATACCAAATAGCCATTGAAGATGTTATTGTGTATCTGCGCCGCCGCGACCGCGAAGGTAGCATGATACCCACCGGCCTGCTAACATCAGGCCAACGTGAATCCAGTACCCGCGCTTCATTTTCGCGGTCGGTGGAGCTGGGCGAAGAAAGCGAAGTCGCTGAGTTCTTCCGGTATATTGCCACTGACTACCCCGATGTCCTTACTGTTGCAGACATTGTTGAGCTTTCAGGCATAGGCAAATCTACCATCCTCAAAATGCTAGAGGCTAGACACCTTAAATCAATTGCAAACAGTCCAAGACATCTGATACCCAAGCAATACCTATTTGAATTCGTCGCTACACGCAGGTTCCTTGCTTTGAGTAGCGAATCAGATGCGTACAGGGAAGTGCTGGAAAGCTTTGAAGTCTGGCGAAGTCAAAAATGATAACACAAGAGCCGTCTTTGTGGGCGGCTCTTTCCATATGACATATTATCCTTTACTAATCAAATTTATAAATCAAAATTCCCCAAAACACAAAAATATAACACCTCAAAACATAAAAATTGACTTGACGTATAACAGCCAAGAAGAGTACAATAGTTAGTATTGAAAGAGATAGGAGACTGCCTTATGAGATCCGAGTATCTTCCACGTATAGTAGACAAAATACTTGAAGAACGACTAGAAGCCGTTGGTGCAGTATTGATTGCTGGGCCTAAATGGTGTGGCAAAACAACAACAGCGGAGCAACAGGCCACAAGTGTATTGAAGCTTCAAGACCCTGACAAAACATTAGGATACCTCGAAACTGCAAATTTAAAACCTTCACTCTTGCTAAAGGGCGAAAATCCCCGCTTGATTGACGAGTGGCAAATGGCACCTGTACTTTGGGATGCTGTTCGCCATGCCTGCGACCAACGTGGTGAATCTGGCTTGTTTATTTTGACGGGCTCTACTACTGTAGATGAATCAACAATCATGCATTCAGGTACCGGGCGTATTTCGCGCATGGTTATGTACCCAATGAGCCTTTTCGAATCGAAAGAATCTAACGGCCAAGTTTCGTTATCTGCTTTATTTCAGAATCCAGAGCTTGATATTGATGGGGTTATTTCTGATTTATCTGTAGAGCAGCTTGTCTTTTCTGCTTGCCGTGGCGGGTGGCCGTCAACACTTATAAAGAAAACCGAAAAAGCAATGCTCTTTGAAGCTCAAAATTATATTGCAAACATTTGCGATAGTGATGCGTCAACAGTGGACGGAGTAAAAAGAAGCTCGGAACGAGTGCGAGCTATATTGCAATCATACGCACGCAACAT
>WRGY01000031.1 GCA_009786925.1 Defluviitaleaceae bacterium
TGCTTTAAGCCGGGTTTATAAACCAAATCTAATGGCATGGGAATTGCGGCAGTTAAATCTTCTCTTAAACTAAAAAAACCTAAACCAACCCTAGCAGCTTCAAACTCTACAAGTATGTCAACATCTGACCCAAGGCTATACGTTCCACGAGCATAACGACCAAAAAATGAAGCCCTTGCCACGGAGTGTTGTTCCAGTATAGGTTTTATTATTGTTACGATTTCATCTCGAGTCATAGTGCTTCATCCTTCCATCCAGTCGGTAAAATCATTTTACCATAACATTAACACATTGTAATGCTGTTATTTATACTGCGTTATTTACACCTTTCACAGCACACGCCCTATGTGTCAATGGTTAATATGTTTCAAATCGGTTACAGTACATTTACCATATTGTAATCCATGTATCAATCTGTCAGAATGGTAAAAAATTTATTGAGGATGTTATGAATGTTAAAAAGGTTAATTAATTCTCGCAGATTGCTTGTTAAAACTATGGTTATAACTTCAATTTCTGCATTGGTTGTTGTTGGTGTTGGTTTTTCGGCTTGGCGTGCTTTAGTACAGCCGCCGTCTGTACCCACACTTTCAGAGCAACCTTTTTTTAACCCTAATTATAGAGACACGCATGATACTGCTTTTGATTTTGCAGAGCCGCATCCCGATGATGCCCTCATTAATGCACCCGATGATTTGCCGTTTAGCTTGGCCAGTAGCGGAGATTGGACAAGAAAAGAAGATTTTTTCACCTTTCTTGTTTTTGGGTATGACGATGGTCTAAACACGGATACCATCATGGTGGCTGCATATGACGCAGTCACCAGACAGGCATACATAGTGAGCATCCCGCGAGATACTCGCGTGGATGTGCGTCGCAACATACGACGCATAAACTCGGCTTATCCCGTGGGATTGCGCCATAGCGGAGAAGGCCATGCAGGAGGCGTAGACCAGTTAAAGCGCGAGTTGCAAACGCTCATTGGATTTCGTCCGGATTTTTATGTAAGTGTGGAAGAAGAAGCGTTTGTCCGATTGATAGACGCGGTGGGCGGCGTGTATATTAATGTGCCTTTCCATATGCGTTATGATGACCCATGCCAAGACCTAAGGATAAACATCCCCGCAGGGCATCAACTCCTTAATGGCGAAAACGCATTGCATTTTGTCCGCTTTCGGCTTGGCAATGACCCGCGCCATACTATTTCGGATATGCAACGTATGAAACACCAACAAGAGCTAATAAACGCAGTAATGCAACAGATGATGTCGCCCCGCATGATTGCACAAGTCCCTGAGCTTATCCGCACATATCGCGACCATGTAAGCACAGATTTGACAATGCTACAGCTCCTGTGGTTTGCAGAACAAGCTTCTCTCGGTGCAGGAATCACCTTGCATACCTACAACTACCCCACCACAAGTACGCGCATTGCAATAACCCCCGAGGTGTTTCGTTGGTACGAAATCCCCGATGCAACAGACGCGCTGGAGCTAATCAATCGCACAATAAACCCTTTTACCACTGATATTACAACCGCAAATTTGCAACTGGCAAATTAAAGAATTTGAAAAAGTAGATGTTTTGGTCAAAACCGCTCAACACCGCTAAAAGACTAGAACGTTGGCCACTTTTATCCCTATGGTATCCAGCGTTTTTTCTATTTCCGAGGTGTCGGCGGTATCTACACGCAATACGATTTCTTGTTTGTTTGCACCTTTGTCATAGTTGCCGATATGGCTTATGTTAACGCCGGCCTCTTCAAAAATCCGCGAAATTTTTGCCACCATACCTATGTCGTTTTCAACTTCTACGGTGAGGCGTGTACCCTTGTGGTCTACACCCATCAGGCTGATAAATGCTTTGAAAATATCGGTCTGCGTGATGATACCTACCACAGTCTTGTCGGCCAGTATTACGGGTAATGAGCCTATGTCGTGAGTGTATAGTGCGAGTGCGGCTTCTTCTACCAACGCTTCCGGGTGGATTGTAAACACTTCTTCGAGCTTGAGCATCACATCACGCACTTTTGTACGTGTCAAGAGATAGTTTATTTCGTATACACTTAATGTGGTCGCCTTCGACGGCTGTACCTCCGCAAGCAATTTTTCGGAAAGAAGCCCAACCAACCGCGTGCCACGCACCACAGGCAGTACCTTATGCCTCCTGTCATGTAACACCTGAAAGGCCTTGTTTAATGAGGCTTCCTCCGTAACGGTTGCCACATCTGTTGTCATCATTTCTGATACATACATGTCCTCACGCTCCCAGATACGCTTTTTTTACTTGGTCATTAGAAATCAAATCTTCGGCATTACCTTCCAGTGCAACAAGCCCTGTTTCCAGTACATATGCTCGGTCAGAAATCGCCAATGCCATATTTGCATTTTGCTCCACCAGCAAAATCGTAACGCCGTTATTATTACATTCTTTTATAATTCTAAAGATTTCCTTTACAAGAATAGGCGCAAGCCCCATGGATGGCTCATCCAAAAGCAGCATCTTTGGTCGAGACATCAAAGCGCGTCCCATGGCAAGCATCTGCTGTTCGCCGCCTGACAATGTACCTGCCAACTGCCTCCGCCGCTCATACAGTCTGGGAAAAAGTGCGTAGATTTCCTGATAATCTTTTGACTTATGCAGATATGCACCCATTGACAGATTTTCTTTGACTGTCATCTTTGCAAAAATGCGCCGCCCCTCAGGGACTTGTACAAGCCCCCGTGCGGTTATTTTATGAGGAGGTGTTGCAGAAATTTCGTTTCCCATAAAATCTACACTACCCTCCGTCGGTTTAAGCAGACCCGATATAGCGTGCATTACCGTGGTCTTTCCGGCACCGTTAGCTCCGATGAGGGACACAATCTCGCCCTCTTTTACGTTAAAAGAAACACCTTTTACGGCGGTGATTGCACCATATGATACGTGCAGATTTTCTACTTTAAGCATGTTACTCACCTAGATACGCCTCGATTACACGCGGGTTATTTTTTATTTCTTCTGGTCTGCCGGTGGCTATTACCATGCCATAATCCAATACGACCATACGTTGGCAGATTCCCATCACAAGTTTCATATCATGCTCTATTAGCAGGATTGCGATTTTAAAACGCTCACGGATTAGTTGGATTGTATCCATTAGTAGTTGTGTTTCGCTTGGATTCATGCCAGCGGCAGGTTCATCCAACAACAACAGCTTTGGATGTGTAGCCAGGGCTCGTGCTATTTCCAGTTGTCTTTGTTTACCATATGGCAGATTGCCCGCATTTGCATCTGCCATATCTGCCATTCCAAAAACATCAAGCAACTCCAACGCTTCATCGTGTATGGCCTTTTCTTCACGCCAAAACTTTGGCAGACGGAAGATTCCGCTAATCAGACCATATGACATGCTTGCATGGAAGGCGGTCTTTACATTTTCAATCACGGACAATCCTTTGAACAGGCGTATATTTTGAAAAGTACGAGCTATGCCCAGATTGTTTATATAGTAGGGTTTTTTTCCTCCTATGCTTATGCCTTGCAGTTTTATTTCGCCCTCGGTGGGTTCGTAGACACCCGTGAGCAGATTAAACGCAGTTGTCTTTCCCGCGCCGTTAGGGCCGATTAGCCCCACGAGTTCGCCCTCTTCTATAGTGATTTCAAAATCGGAAAGTGCGCGCAACCCACCAAAGTCCACACCCATTCCCGTTACTTCTAACAAAGGCATGTCGCTCACCCCTTCTTCTTAATTTTAGAAACAATCTGCATAATCGAAAACTCATAGCTCCCCATAAGACCCTTGGGTCTAAAAATCATCATGGCAACCAGCAAAACAGAATAAGTAAGCATCCTGAAATCGCCAAACTCACGCAAAAGCTCCGGCAAAAGTGTAAGCACGACAGCCGCGACTACGGCACCCGTAAACGACCCCATGCCACCCAGCACAACGATTACCAAAAGCTCAATGGAATAAACAAAGCTGAATGTCTCGGGGACAAGTACCGACATGCGATGTGCAAAAAGCCCACCTGCAATCCCCGCAAAAAAAGCGGCGATGGTGAAGCCCAAGATTTTATACCATGTAGTAGGTACTCCCGAAGCCTCAGCCGCGATTTCGTCCTCACGTATGGCAATCATCGCTCGTCCATGCCGTGAGCGCACGAGTGCCACCAGCATCCCGACCACAATAACCATGGTAAAAAAAGCTACATTAAAATTAGCAAGTCGTGGGATTCCCAACAATCCGTCCGCACCGCCCGTTATACCAAGATTGAGCAAAATAGACTGAACAATAAGCCCAAAGCCCAAAGTAACTATGGCAACATAGTCACCACGCAACCGCAGAGCAGGGACACCAATCACAATACCGGCCAGAGCCGCCGCAAAACCTCCTGCTAAGAGTACAAAAACAAAACCGCCCAACCCACTAATCCCAAGTCGAGAAGAGAGGATGGCCGACGTATAGGCTCCCACCGCCATAAAGGCCGCATGACCCAATACAAGCTGCCCCAAAAAGCCCGCCGAAAGATTGAGGCTCACCGCCAAAATAACATTAATGCATACAAGCACCAAAAGCCCACGATGGAAGTTGTTCAAAATCCCTATCTCCATGAGCAAAGTAAGCACACCAAACAAAACCAGAATGAGCGCGATATTAAGCTTCATTAAAATTACCTACACTTTCTCGCCTACGGATTTACCCATAAGCCCGGAAGGTTTTAGCAATAAAATAATAATCAAAAGGCTAAACACAACAGCATCCGACCACTGTGTACCGCCGGGTATAAAAGCTCTTGTCATTACCTCAATAATCCCCAAAAGCAAACCGCCGAGCATAGCACCCGGGATTACCCCAATGCCGCCAAGCACCGCCGCAACAAACGCTTTTAACCCCATGTCCAGCCCCATAAACGGCTGTACCTGCGGAAAAGTCGAAGCAAATAAAAAACTGCCCACTGCTGCCAGTGCAGAGCCCACTGCAAAAGTAATCGCAATGGTAGTATTCACATTAATCCCCATAAGCGAAGCCGCACCAGCATCCTCTGACACTGCACGCATGGCTTTTCCCATTTTTGTCATCTTAACAAATATCTGCAAAAGCCCCATCATAACAAGCGACACAACAATAGTAACAATCGCCAGATTGCTGACCGTGGCATTGCCAAAAATCCTCACCGACCCCTGCAATCCAATCGTAGGGAAGGGGCGCGGTGCAGGGCTAAAAATTGTCATAAACAAATTTTGCAAAAATAAGCTCACGCCGATTGCCGTGATAAGCGCGCTAAGTCTTGAAGCATTCCTAAGTGGCTTGTATGCAATTTTCTCCATGAGTACACCGAGCAAAGCACAGCCCGCCATCGCAATCAGTACCGCCGGTACAAAATGCATACCCGTATACATAACAAGCAAAAAAATTATGTACGCGCCCACCATGATTACATCACCGTGGGCAAAATTAATAAGCTTAACAATACCATAAACCATGGTATAACCAAGGGCAACCAACGCATAAATGCTTCCTATACTCAATCCGTTAATCAGCTGCATTACAAACATTTCCATGTCAGTAACCCCTTTTAGTCAAAATACCCTACTTCGAAGCGATGATACAAGTTTGCCGTGGTGTTTCCACCGCTTTCGGTAATCGAAATTACAACGATGGGCTTGATGGGATTGCCTTGAGCATCAAAGGTGATGTTACCTGTTACGCCGTAGAAGTTGATGTTTTGCATAGCATTTATTATTGCATTATTGTCAGTAGAATTGGCGGCCTCTATTGCTTGCGCAAGGATTCTTGCCGCGTCGTAGCCCAACGCTGCAAATGATGAAGGGGCATGGCCGTGTTTTGCTGTATAAGTGCTGACAAAATGCTGTACGATAGGGTTTGGGTCGTCCGTGGCAAAATGCGCACTAAAGAACGCACCGTCCAAAATTGATGGGTCTGTAAGTGCGCCAAGCACGCCTTCCCATCCGTCACCACCAAGCAATGTAGCGTCGATACCTACTTCACGAGCTTGTACGACCTTTAATGCCACGGTGTTAAAGTACTCCGGTAAGAAAAGAATGTCGGGTGTGGTAGCGGAGATGGTGGTAAGTTGTGCGCGAAAATCCACGTCGCCTGTGCTATATGCCAGTGACTCTGTGATTGTTCCTCCCATTTCTGTAAAGAAGCGGGCAAAGTTTTCTGCCAAGCCACGAGAGTAGTCCATTGAGTTGTTATATAAGATGGCGGCGGTGTCTGCCCCGAGATTGTTTTTTGCAAAGTATGCAATTGCATGTGCCTGTACCGCGTCGAGGAAACATGCGCGGAACATAAAATCACGACCTCGTGTGACTGCCTCTGCCGTAGCCGTCGGCGAAATCATAGGTGTCCTGTGTGCAGCGGCTCTTTCTGCTACAGCGTTGGAGGGACCGCTTGTAACGGGACCTACGATTGCCACT
>WRGY01000032.1 GCA_009786925.1 Defluviitaleaceae bacterium
GAAGATGTTTTGGTCGGAAGCGTTGCAAGCCGCAAATTACAAGACTTTGTGAGGTGTTCTAATGAGTAATATTCTGCAAGAAATCGCCGAACGCACAAGGGAGCGCGTAGAGGCACAAAAGAAAATACTGCCGCAAGAAAAACTGACAGCGACCATAGAGGCCGCCGAGTCCGGGTTTGCAAAACTGCCATATGCGTTTCCGTTTGAGGAAGCATTGGCGGGGCGTGGGGTCAGCCTAATATGCGAAATAAAAAAAGCATCCCCTTCTAAGGGAGTGATTGCACCGCATTTTCCATATATGGAGATTGCACGCGACTACGAGGCGGCAGGTGCGGCGGCAATCAGTGTACTGACCGAGCCGTTTTGGTTTAAGGGGCATGACGAGTATCTGAAAGAAATCTCGGCAGAGGCAAAAATTCCGCTTTTGCGCAAAGACTTTACCGTAGATAAGTACATGGTCTATGAAGCAAAACTGCTGGGTGCCGATGCGGTATTGCTAATCTGCGCGATTTTGGCTCAAGATACCCTCACAGAGTATATTAAAATCGCACATAGCATTGGACTCTCCGCGCTGGTAGAAGCCCATGACGAAAACGAAATAAAAATGGCGGTAGCGGCAGGGGCGCGTGTCATAGGTGTAAACAATCGCGATTTGCGGACTTTTGAGGTGGATATTACCCTCTCCGAGCGGCTAAAAAAGTTTGTACCGGACGATGTGCTTTTTGTTAGCGAGAGTGGGATTTCTACCGCCGAAGATGTGCAACGCCTACGTGACATAGGCGCGCATGGAGCGTTAGTCGGAGAAAGTTTGATGCGTAGTGCGGACAAAAAAGCGTCTTTGCAAAAGTTAAAAGGTGGAGCATAATGAAAACAAGACTGGCGCAGGTATTGGACAGACACCTAAACGGGAGAGAAATCGCGGTTTGGGGTAATCCTACACGGCGTTTGCTCCGCGAACTTAGGGCGTATAAATTCCATATAGCCTACGAGGCAGACCCTGCTCAGCATTATGTAATCACCGTAACAGAGGACGACGAGGACGATTTCTTTTGCGATGAGCAAAACAGGGTATTTAAAATGGTGGAGGATTATATCGTTTATGAGGACGAGGGCAGCGAGATTCCATTCGAGTGGAACTGCTATGGTACAAAAGTAGGGCGGCAGTCGTATTTTGGTGTGGGTATTCTTAATGCCTGCAAAGATAAATACATCGAAAGCATCGGCCATTTTACTTCCATCAACAGCACAGCAAAAATGGCGGTAAACCACCAATTAAACATGGTGTTTACCAGCGATGAAATCGAGGATTTTTTCTCGGAAGAAAACGCGACAGAGTTTGACAAAAAACTGGACACAGACCCCGCACACCCCTATGCCAAAAACAAACCACAAATAAAAATAGGCAATGACGTATATATCGGCGCGCACGCATTCATAAATGCGTCAAAGGTGACAAGCATAGGCGACGGAGCAATAATCGGCACAGGTGCGGTAGTATTGGAGGATGTCCCACCATATGCCGTAGTCACAGGCGTACCCGCTAAGATAAAACGGTATCGTTTCCCACCCGATATGATAAAAATTTTGCTACGTGTAAAATGGTGGGACTGGAGCATTGATGAAATCAATAAAAATGCGGATGCTCTGATGTCGCCGGAGATATTCAAGGAGAGGTTTGGCACGCCATAAATATATTGTCACCGTGCGCATGTTGTGATACTTTCTTCACAGAGAGGATGATGTTTTTATGATAACAACCAGCACAAATATTAATATCCGCGTAGACAGCGATGTAAAATCACAGGCACAGGATGTATTTTCGGCATTAGGGCTTGATATGACTACCGCAATAAATATATTTTTGCGCCAAGCCATACGAAAAAAAGGTATTCCGTTTGATTTATCAACAGCTCGGATAACGAGAAAAACACCTCAATTTGGTTGTATGAAAGGGCAAATCCACGAGGCCGACGACCATGACTGGTTTGAGCCTATGGAAGATTTTGAGGAGTATATGTAATGGATATATTATTGGATACCCATGCCATATTGTGGTTTTTAAAAGGCAGTGAAAAAATGCCAAAATCGACAAGGGCTATTATTTGTGACCCGACAAATAAAAAACACGTAAGCATTGCATCCACTTGGGAAGTAGCCATAAAGTCAAGCAACGGAAAGCTAAACTTTGATGGTGGAATAGAGGGTTTTGTAAATATTATTGATGATAATGGTTTTTTAGCTCTGGATATTGACACAAGGCATGTCAAGGGCGTTGCAAAATTACCATTCATACATCGTGACCCCTTCGACAGAATGCTCATAGCCCAAGCAATAATAGAAAACATGCACATCATGACGGTGGACGAAAACATCCTAAAGTACGGCGTTAATACAATCTGGTAAGAGGTTAACCTTAAAACAGCGTTACTTTTCCCGTATAGTCGTTTTGGGTTAAACCGGAAAAGTAACGCAAAAAAGGTGGTAAAAAATGCAAACAAAGACCAAAATTTGCGGGTTGACCCGCCCGGCCGACATAGAAATCATAAACGCCGCAAAACCTGACTACATCGGCTTTGTCTTTGCAGAAAGCCGCCGCAAAGTATCGCCGAAACAAGCCCAAGAGCTAAAATCCGCGCTACAAAAAGAAATCCAAGCCGTAGGCGTATTTGTAAACGAGCCTATAGAAAACATCCTGTCCCTTGTGCAAAACCACACAATCGACATAGTACAGCTACACGGCACAGAGGACGAAAGCTACATCCTCACTTTACGCAAAAAAACCACCGCCCCCATCATCAAAGCCATCCCCATCCAAAAATCGGGCGACGCACAATCATGGCAAAACACTTCTGCCGACTACCTACTACTGGATAACAAAACCGGCGGCACAGGCAAAGCATTCGACTGGGGACTAATAGGCACAATCGACAAACCCTTCTTCTTGGCAGGCGGCTTATCTCCCGAAAATGTAGCCCTCGCCGTTTCTCAAGTCAAACCCTACGCCGTAGACGTAAGCAGTGGCGTAGAAAATAAAAACAACCAAAAATGCGCAACGCTAATAAATTCTTTCCTACTCAACACCACGAAAAAAAGGAGTCGTTAAAATGAATGGCAAATTCGGACAATATGGCGGTCAGTATGTCGCCGAAACGGTCATGAGCAGCCTAAAAGAGCTGGAGCGGGCATATGAGTTTTACCTAAAAGACTCGGCGTTTAATGCCGAGCTAAAATATCTGCTAAACAACTATGCAAACCGCCCATCGGGGCTGTATTACGCCGAAAAAATGACAAAAGACCTCGGCGGTGCAAAAATCTACTTAAAGCGTGAAGATTTGAATCATACAGGTTCACATAAAATCAACAATGTCTTGGGACAGGCTCTCCTTGCAAAAAAGATGGGCAAAACCCGTGTAATCGCAGAGACAGGTGCGGGACAACATGGTGTTGCGTCCGCTACGGCGGCGGCACTTATGGGACTCAAATGCGAAGTGTTTATGGGCAAAGAGGACACCGAGCGTCAAGCACTTAATGTTTTTCGGATGGAGCTGTTGGGTGCAAAGGTGCATCCTGTGACCAGCGGCACAATGACGCTAAAAGACGCAGTTAACGAGACCCTGCGAGAATGGGCTTCTCGGTTGGATGACACGCATTATATTGTGGGGTCAGCTGTGGGGCCGCATCCGTTTCCTGTGATGGTACGTGATTTCCAAAAGGTCATAGGCGAAGAAATCAAGGCGCAGATGCTGGAAGCTGAAGGCAAACTACCCGATGTGGTAATCGCATGTGTAGGTGGCGGCAGCAATGCAATAGGCGCGTTTTATGATTTCATAGAGGATAAAAGCGTGCGTTTAATCGGTTGCGAAGCCGCAGGTCTGGGGGTAGACCACCCCAAAAATGCGGCTACGATGGCAAATGGCACAGTTGGGATTTTACATGGTATGAAGTCGTATTTCTGCCAAGATGTATATGGCCAAATAGCACCGGTGTATTCCATTTCGGCGGGCTTAGACTATCCCGGCATCGGCCCGGAACATGCATATTTGCAAGACATCCATCGCGCCGAGTATGTACCTGTGACAGATACCGAGGCAGTGGATGCATTTAATTATCTATCACGCACCGAGGGCATTATCCCTGCAATAGAAAGCGCGCACGCCATAGCCCATGCATGTAAAATAGCGGGCGGCATGGGTCGCGAAAAGACAATAGTGGTAAATTTGTCAGGCAGAGGCGACAAAGACGTGGCCTCCATCGCAAAATACATGGGGGTGCAAATCAATGAGTAGAATATCGACGGCATTCAAAAGCGACAGCAAGGCATTAATAGCGTTTATCATGGGCGGAGACCCTGATATAACCACCACAGAAAAGCTAATCATTGCCATGGAAGAAGCGGGAGTAGACCTCTTCGAAATCGGAATCCCATTTTCTGACCCCGCCGCCGACGGTATAGTCATCCAGCAGGCCAGTGTCCGCGCCTTGGAGAGAGGCTGTACCGCCGACGACATATTAAATATGGTAAAGCGTGTACGCGAAAAAATAACGGCACCGATTACCCTTCTCACATATGCAAACTCGATTTTTGCGTATGGCAAGGAGCGTTTTATGGAGCGTTGCCGTGACAGCGGTGTAGATGGTGTGATTGTCCCCGATATTCCCTACGAAGAAAAAGACGAAATATCCGATGTATGCGAAAAATACGGGATTACCCAAATCGCAATAGTAGCCCCCACCTCAAAAGAACGGACTCAGACCATAGCCCGCGAGGCAGAAGGATTCTTGTACTGCGTTTCTACTTTGGGTGTAACCGGCATCCGTGACGAAATCCGTACAAATATACAGGAAATAGTAGAAAAGGTGCGTGCCGTATCAGACATCCCCTGCGCTGTGGGCTTTGGCATCGCCACGCCGGAACAAGCTCGCGATATGGCGGCAGTATCCGACGGTGCCATCATCGGTACGGCAATCGTAAAACTTATAGGCGAGTACGGCGCGGAGAGTATAGAGCCTGTCCGACAATATGTAGCGCGTGTAAAGGATGTAATTTCTTCCTAATCCTTTGCAATGCGTTGTCAATGGATTTTAATGATTTTTCCAGGGTGGCGGCGATTTCTGCATGTGTTTTTCCATCCATATGAAGGGTGAGTACATTATACTCCAGTGTGCTAAGGCTCTTTTTTATAAATGCCTTGGCATCATGCAGGGATTCGCGACCGAGAAATAATGCCTCGGGGTCGTTTATTGCAGGGTCGGGCAGTTTATCCATATAGGACTCACCCAGCTCTATATTATCGAGTGAAAGCGACTCGTTGAGTGGTATATGTTTTTGCCGCCCCGCCACTTTTATGGCAGTCTGCAACTGACGCACTATACAAAGCGACGCAAACGACGCAAAATTATTGTTTTTTTCTGCATCAAAATCCAATACAGCCTTGTATAGCCCTATCATCCCCTCCTGTATCAAATCCTCGGGGTCGCCCCCGACTACATAATAGGCTTTTGCCTTGGCCCGCGCCAAATTCTTGTAGCGATTAAGCAAAACATCCAGCGCGTGTTTGTCGCCATTATTTATCTTAACAATTAAACTTTCGTCACTCATATGTTTCGCCCCTTGTCTAATCTTTGCGACAGCGCATTTCTTCCAGTTGTTGCGCCGTCTTTGGGTCGAGGAAATGTTCGATAGGATTCTTTTTTATGGGACGTGTCTTTTGATGTGCAGAAAGGGATTTTGTGCGTGCCGTATTTATTTCTTCCAACAAAGCTTCTGACGAAATACGCGCCGCACCGCTCCCCATTATTATTAGCTGTTCCAAGGTGTCGGAGGTTGCAACCGTTATTTTGTCGGTCTTTTTTGCGGCGAGTTTGTACGCGGCACGCTCTATGTAGTGGTCTGCTGTTTCTGCTTCTCGTGTAAAAACAATTTTTATCCCACGAGCGGATTGTACGGAGCCTATGCCACCGGCAACAAGATGTGCATCAAAAACAACAATAATGCGATAACGAGACAGCACACGGAACTCGGCAAGCATGTCGCAGAGTTTTTTGCGTGCGACATCCAGCGAGTCTGCGGCCATGGCGGCCAGTGATTCGCTTGTGTGGATGACATTGTAGCCGTCTACGAGGAGGTAACGCATATACGGCGACGGACAACTTCGTATATAAGAACACCCGCGGCAACAGAGACATTAAGTGAGCTGATTTTGCCGAGCATGGGTATGGACACACAAAAATCGGCGTTTTCTGCCACGAGACGCGAAACGCCTTCGCCTTCGGCACCGAGTACCAACGCAATAGGACCTGACAGGTCTGCACTAAACACTCTTTCGCCATCCATAGTGGCACAAGCAATCCACAGCCCTTGTTTTTTGAGGTCTTGCAGGGTACGAGTGATGTTGCCGACACGAGCCACAGCCACATGCGAAAGCGCGCCTGCGGAGGTTTTTGCAACAGTACCCGTAAGACCAACCGCCCGCCTCTTTGGTATAATAACGCCATGCACACCCCCGGCATCGGCAGAGCGCAATACCGCACCGAGATTATGCGGGTCGGTCACACCATCGAGTACTATAACAAAAGGCGGCTCGCCGC
>WRGY01000033.1 GCA_009786925.1 Defluviitaleaceae bacterium
AACGACCCGGTCGCATCAGGGCTTCGTCAAGGGTGTCGGGGCGGTTTGTGGCCGCTACTACTACAATGCCACTGTCATCAGAAAAACCCTGCATTTCTGTCAGCAATGCATTTAGGGTTTGCTCTCTTTCGTCGTTACCGTTTAGCCCATCGCTTCGTTTTTTTCCCAGTGCGTCTATTTCATCAATAAAAATCACTCCGCGTTTTGCCTCACGAGCTTTTTTGAACAAATCGCGTATGCGTGCCGCACCCACACCTACATACATCTGCACAAAATCCGAGCCACTCACCGCATAAAAAGGAACACCCGCTTCCCCTGCCATGGCCCGCGCCATCAGCGTTTTGCCTGTGCCGGGCTTGCCGTGGAATAGGATGCCGCGTGGCATACGTGCGCCGTAGCGCGTAAAACGCTCGGGTTCGCGCAGATACGAAATAATATCCTGCACACTTTCTTTTGCTTCAAGATTGCCCGCTACATTTCCAAATCCGCATATTTTTTCTTCCCCCGAAACAGTTATGGGAGAAAGCCCCCCTGCGGCACGCGCCGTACTATTTTTGCGTTGCATAAAAAGAAGCACCCCTGCAACAATTGCGATAGTAAAGCCAACTTGGGCAAGGTTTGCGTCAGTAGTTGTTGTTTCCGAAACAGCTATATTTGTCATCAAGAGTGACTCTTTAAAACCTTCGCGGCGTGGATTGTTTGTTGTAAAGCCGGTTGTCTCTCCCTCTAATGTGAAAAAAATCATCGCACCATCACCAATGGTTGCTGTCGCAACACGGCCTTCTTCTACCGCCACCATAAATGCCATATACTCCATAAAAATCGGCTCTTCTTGTGCGCGCAAATATGCCGCATAGATGATGAGTGCCGTAATAAGCACTATCATTATCACGCCAAATATAGTTTTATGCTTTTTAAAGTCCATATTAGTCCCCCCTTGGATTGTTTGAGCATGTCGATTATAAACGCCAAGGGTGGAGTTGTATCTATGTAAGTTTTGGAATATGGGGGTTTATATAGAAGCATTTGCTCCATTGAATGGCTTTATGACGATTATAACACGGCAATCACTTTCAAAACAATTTCTTTCACCAGCCCCTTAACGACTATCAATTGGTATGCTATTAAAGGGCTTGAGAAAATCAGCCTACTAAATAACATGGCTATCGGCTCATTTACGGTATAAAACTTACCGCTTTCAAAATAACCTTCATATGCTTGTGCTTGCATAGATTTTGCTCCTTTCAAACTTGGAAGGTGCGCACTTATACGCGGCTGTTAAGATAGAACAAAATTTGAAAAATCAGCCTTTGTTGTAATCGTCTATTGTTAGCTCGATATCGTTTAGAATCTTGCGGATTAAACTCCTGTCCAAGTCACCCGCGTGCATAGGAACAACCGTTGTGCGTCCATCATCGTGCCGATAAAATTTGTGGCTACCGCGCTGCCTAACAGCCGCAAACCCCATACGTTCTAAGCGTTTACACATTTGCACGCTGGAAATTATTTTAAGCTTGCTCATAAGCAACTTCCATTTGTTGAACTCCTATAAACTTGTTAGTGAGCGGCATATCGCTTTCAACATCTAAGCACAGCAAAATAACTTCTCTTACCTTTTCTAAAAGTTCAGACATGGTACTAGCTTGCGTGTAACAACTTTTCAACGATGGTACGGTTGCGATATATGCACCGTCCTCTCCTTGCTCTATCAAAACAGTAAAATTTAATTTCATTTCATACACCTCTTGCCACATATTGTTTTAGTTGTTTGCTTCTGTTTGTAAAGCACTGCCGCCGTAGTGCGGTGGTTATTATCGGGTTTGGGAAACATCCTAGGTCGGATTAAGAAAAAATTCATTCGCTATATCTTTAAATCTTGACTGCTCATGCTCCATTATAGGTTCTGTATAATTATAAAGAACATGTTGCATTACATCAGCATCTATTAAGACTTCGTCAAATGCAGAATGCGTTTTGCTCTTGGAACTATGATTGTGTATGGCAGAACATATCATGTCTGTTTCAGCCAGACTTGTTAGATGTAACTGGTTTAATATTTCTTTTGCCAACAATGCTCCTTTTTCAGCATGATTATCTGGGTTGCCATGTTTATAAGTGTGCAAATCGTGCAGCATCCCTGCCATCGTTGCTAGTTCAACATCCTCACCTCGTCGAAGAGCAATGAGGGCACAGGCCTGTGAAACGCCATAGAGGTGAAGATATGCACATCGACGATTTTCAAAATCTGTCATGTTTAATAATATATCATCAATGTAATCTCTTAAAACTTCTACCCTGTTTTTCATATTGAAACCTCCTTCAATAAAAGCTATTGCTCAGCAGTTCTTTGGTAACTCATCTGTTTTAAGATTCCACACGATTTATCCCTATTATAACATCCGCATACACCGGCAGAGCCGGTGTAGTGCGCTATGGCTATGAGCGTTCGCACCTATCGGTACGAAAAAATTCCCTCATAATTCGGTCAGTGTTTTCAATCATGTTTTTCGTTCCACATAAGTGCAAAATGGGACATGGCAATTCTGATACCCACAGTTCATGCAATTTCCGACCAACCTTTGACACGTCTGCTGTTTCATACCTTTGAGCGTTACTAATATAGTCAATAACATCGCCGTGGAATCTGTTAACTTTATACATATCCCCACCAGGAAGAACTCGTTCTCCCCAACGAGAAAGTTTTCTTGCACGGACACGTTCTGAACAAACTTCCGCAGGTGTTGTAATTATTGAAAATTAAGTCGTTGAGCAACATTCTTACCAAGCGTTGTGCTTCCTGCTCCCGATGCACCAAAAATGACAATTCCCATAATGTACCCCATTCACACAAAGCATTTTAATAGTGATTATATCACGGGTGCAACCATACCCAAAACAATTATTTTCGCAAGTCACTTGACAGCGGTGCAACCATATGTAACCCAACGACATATGTTATGACATTGCCCGAGGCTTTGCCGATAAAAAACTGCTTCGATACTTTAAACGTATGGGTCGGAGCGGTTTTGACCAAAACATCTACGTGGCGCGTTGACCGCTACGGTTAGTCTGTGATATGATATATTTGACCGCAACGGTTAATCACATCAATGCAGATATACTGGCGTTACTGCATTTAATTGCGGTATAGTTAGGAGAAAATTTTATGGATGTGATAAATTTTGAAAATTTACCGGAGGGGAAAAAACAAGTCATTTTAAGTGCCGGCATATTGTGCTTTGGACGTAGCGGCTACGAAAAAACCTCTATATCCGAAATAGCAAATGAAGCAGGCATATCTAAAGCTGCAATCTTCTACTATTTTGGAACTAAGCATGATTTATTTTTATATTTATGCAGATATGTTCGCAATGAAGTAGATAGTATATTTGCAGAAGGAACAGAAGATTATTTTGATTCGGTAGCATTATTTCTACAAGCTCAATTTCAAATGGTTAAGAAGCATCCGGGCATGTATGAATTTATGCGTTTGGTAAGCGAATGTATAGAAACAGAGGGTTTAGATTCACTCGTTCTAATCCGTAAAGAATATCACGAAAAAAACGAACACACCGTTTTAGCCAAGGTTAATTGGAATAAATTTAACGACAATTACGACCGCGCTACCATAGCAAATCTTACAAAATGGGTAGGTAACGGATGCTTGATGGATTTTGATAAAACTTTATCGCTGGATGGTATTTTTGCAGAAGTAACACGCTATTTTACCATTATAAAAATCGCATTGTATAAGCAGGAGTTTTTGTAGGAGGAAAACATTATGGAAGAAGCCAACAAAAAACAAAAATATATTACAAGAGGTGCTGTAATCGGCGATAATCTCGGGTGGCTGGGAATTGCGCTTCCGTTGCCTCTGTTTATATTACTGTCGATAATATTAGCTTTAATCGGGGGCGGCATTGGATTGGTTGTGTATTTTTGTAATACGCTGGTAAAAAAGCGAACCAAATGAACATGCTCCCGTATGTCACAAATAAAATTTAAGGATGATAAATCATGAAAAGAGTTTTGACGATAGCAGTGATGCTGTTCACATTTATTGCTCTGGCGGCTTGTAACGGCAATGGTGCGGAACCCCCAATAGAAACCCCATCAGAACAAAATGAACATAACCCGGCTCATATAGCAAACGAACCCATCGAAGAATTAAAAATTCAAATAGCCGTCGCAACGGATGAGTTGTTAAACACATTTGCAAATGTCCATCATGCAGATGTAAGAGGTGTGTATGGGCATGACGACGGTGCAACCCTTGTGATATGGGCAAACCAAACATTGCTTGATTTTTCTGTGTTGGCATTAGCATCGGATTGGCTAGAGGATACTTTGATGTTTAAGCCTACTTACGGCTTTGGTTCTCTGATGGTGTTGCCGTTAGGCGATGCTTTTGTCATTGAAAATTACATGGGGATGGGTACATTGCCCCACCGTGGTATTACTTTTTCAGATAAAAATGGCGAGAACATTAGGGTTTTCTTTTTTCAAGAAAACAATGCCTATCCCGAACATGGTGGCAAGTGGATGATTCAAGAGATTGAAGCCGATAGGCTTGTCTGGGGATTTTCATATGATGTTGAGTTTCCGAGCGAAATTTTTATCAATGGTGTGCGTTTTGTTGATGATGCCTATGGTAATGCCGACGTAGTTTATTCTGTGGCGGGACAGCTTCCCACCCATGTCACAATGGGTGTGCTGTGGGGGCTTGGCTTAGATGCAATATCAGCCGGTAGCCAAAATTCTTTGCAATATAACGGTGGCTCTATTGGTATAGGGCTTAGTACAGTCAATTATCTTGCATTTGGCACAGATAGAGTTGCCGTGGGGATTGACGATACCTTTATGGCTGATGATGGTTATTTTACCACTTATGTACCGATTTCGCTGATAAGGTATTTGGGTTTTGATGTTTATTTCGAGAGTGGACGTGTTTATATTGACGGTGAATTTAATCTACCCATAAACCCGCATCCGTTAGCACTTGCCTTGCAAAACTTTGTTGATAATGCGGAAGGCGAAACACAGGCGCATGTAACAAATGTTGGCGGAAATACATCTGTGCTTGCAATTGAATTTATAGATACCTTTTTTACAGAAGCCACGTTGTTTGTGTATACAGGGCGTGAGGTTTTAACTAAAGAAATAGGAAGCATTGATGGCTTTCCGTTTTCGGTTGGCTTTACCACCGATGGTCGGGGAAGTCTTGTAAAATTAACAGGCGATGGCGGAAATGCGTCTTATGCGATGTTTAGCGTTGACACTAATCCTGCCACTTTGCGGGATGAAATAGTCATTTTATTTACCATCTATGTAGAGCGAGAAGATTTGCCAAACTTTGACCATAGATTCAACTATTATCACCATGAAGGTGGTTGGTTGCAAGGTATTGAAGGTGGCCGCAACCCCATCACCGAAGAAGAATTTTATGCAATACGTGATGGAATGGGCGATAGGATAACTAGCTGGCGGGATATAACATGGGATAGTACGGAGTCTATTTTGTCTTGGGTTGCACCAAACTGGTTTGCGCATACTAATATTTAATTTTTTTTTGCGCATACTACATAGCATGAAGAATATAAAAACAATATCAATCGGCCTTATTGTAGGCTTTGCAAACGGACTTTTTGGTGCGGGTGGCGGTAGCATACTTGTACCTGCCTTGCAAAAATTTATGGGAATGGAGACAAAAAAATCCCATGCAACCGCACTTTCGGTGATTTTGCCGTTATCTGTTGTCAGTGCTGCCATTTACATCTGGGGAGTGGATGTAGAGTGGCGTGTTGTGCTGTTTGTATCGCTCGGTGGTGTGGTGGGTGGCATTATTGGTGCAAAAATTTTAAACAAGCTCGCGGCATGGTGGATTCACATCATATTTGGTGTGTTGCTTGCCGTGGGTGCTGTTAGGATGTTGTTTTCGTGAGTATTTTTTATGTCATCATAGGGCTGTTGTCAGGAATCGTGAGTGGTATGGGTATCGGCGGCGGCGCGATTTTGATACCCGGGCTTACGCTTTTTATGGATATAGGACAGCAAAAAGCACAAAACATCAATCTTTTGTATTTTCTTCCTACGGCATTTATCGCGCTTTTCGTGCATAAAAAAAATGGCAATATAGAAAAAAAAGGACTGCTTCCACTCATCCTCTGGGCATTGCCGGGCGCGGTGGCAGGTGCAGTCATTGCAGTAAATATTGATGGAAATTATCTGCGCAAGGGTTTTGCTGTTTTCTTGCTTTGCATGGCAGTTTATGAACTATGGAAAGGAAAATCCAAATGGAAATCACGGCATTCGAAAGCCTAAAAGGCGAGTTTAAAAACGCAAGCACAGACAAAAAAATTCAAATCTATGTAGATGCCGAACTAACACAGCATCAGTATAAAGAACTATTGCGGATGTTTCCTCTAGGTGATTTGGATAAGCTGGAAGCCGCGTTGGCATAAGGGCGTGGCCGAAGTGCGTTTGTAGGGGGGGCGCGCGCGGAAGTTGCGTTCGCTATGCTACGCCTTTGCTCCGCTGGTATCACGGAAAAATACGGCCTCCGACGTTGCCGTCGTCGGCTAGTATTTTTT
>WRGY01000034.1 GCA_009786925.1 Defluviitaleaceae bacterium
AAACTGTTTGGCCACCAAAGAATGGTTGTGGCTCTTGGTATATTGTACTGGCGGCGGCGGGTGCCCATGTGGAGAGAGCTCCTGCGGCAGGGAGGATAATGTCAAACAGCTCTGTGCTGCCTGCAAATGTGTAGTTTAAAAACTCAACAGCAAGGTCAACGTTTGCGTTAGAAGATACAAGCCAGCTGGAGCCACCCCAAGAAGAGTAGTTTGTGCCGCCTGCGATGTTTAGTCTGGGGATATTGGTAACAGCCCAAACGCCTTCCGGCCCTACGTCTTGGATTGTGCCTAAAATCCAGCAACCTGCAAGTGTGCCAACGACATCTTGTGCGGAGAGTGTGCCGATATAGTCAGACCAGTCGCCCGGCAAAAGCATAACGCCGGAGTCAACCATCTCGATAAATCTGTCTACAGCCTCACGGAATGCAGGGTTGTTAACAAAGTTTGGTTGTCCGTTTGCATCAAACAAACTTGTGCCTGCGGATTTTACCATTACGTCCATAAACGACGCACCTACACCATATGTGCTAAACAATGGCATACCCGTAGCTTCCAAAACTTGCCTTCCGAGTTCAATTGCTTGGTTCCATGTGATGTCTGTAAAATCGGCTACCGATAACCCCGCCTGCTCCAGCAGGTCAACGCGATATGCTGTGATGGTGACACCATTATCAAACGGTACTGCAAAGTTTCTGCCGCCCACTACAGAAAAGTCTGTTTTACCTGGGGCAAATTCAGCAAAGTTTATACCGGAATCTGTGATGTCGGTGAAAATATTGGGGAACATCAAAACGCTTACTTCGATAGCTTGGTCTTGTACGAGCATAATATCGGGGAGCAAGTTATACTCTCCTGATATGCCAATGGTCGTGATAAGTCTGTCAATATCTTCCCAAGGCATTTCGATATTGTTAAGTACAAAACCCGGGTTGCTGCGCTCAAAAATTTCTGCGGCTACTTCCATAGCAAACATGTTAAATGAAGGGTCCCAGCTCCAGACGGTGAGTTCGTTTGCTTCTGCGGCTACTTCGCCGCCGCCACCGCCACCTGCTGCGCCGCCATTGCCTGTTGCACCGCCACCGCCGCCTGTTGCACCGCCACCACCTGCCGGAGCAGCATTATCTTGGCCACATGCAGCCAACAACAAACCTACCGCTACGATTGCAATAATAAATAATTTTTTCATTTTTGTACCATTCCTCTCAAATTTTTAAAAACACTAATGCAATACTTACAATAAATGACTTGACCACGTCCCTTCTGATGGTTAATATGCACATACAAATTTTATGTCAGCAGTATATACCAGTTAAAATCATGTGCAAATATGCTGAAAAGTGTTTAATATTACAAAATGATTACAAATTCAATTAAATTGCAAAAAAATAACACAAAATGATATTATGATGGCAGTTACATAAGGGAGGCGAGTCTTTATATGCCAAATCCGGTTGGATTGATTTTTCCTGAAAATAATTTTATTGATTTATGTATATACCAGCTTGGGTACCAGCGTTGTGACCCTTTGCATGGTTTCGGCCCTGCTCTTCGCAATAATTTTTTATTTCACTATGTGCTTTCGGGTAAGGGTGAGTTGGACTCAAAGGATGGAACGGGGCAAAATCATATTTATAAACTGGGGGCAGGGCAGGGCTTTATGATATGGCCAAAGCAGGAAAATACATACTTTGCAGACAAAGATGACCCATGGGAATACTGCTGGATAGAGTTTGGCGGACTAAAATCTCAGGAGCTTGTGACGCAGGCAGGATTATGTTTTAACAACCCTGTCTACAACCCAAAAGATGAAAACGAAGCAAAAAAAATGAAAGAGGCAATGGTCTACATGTATAAAAACATGAATATGCCACCTCTTGAACTGCTAGGCCAATGCTACCTGTTTTTAAGCGGCTTGGTAGAGTCCAGTGCGTCTCGCAAGGAGGCAACGGGAGGTAGCCTGAAAAATTTTTATACCCGAGAAATTCTCAATTATATAGAGCAAAATTATCGCAATGACATTAATGTGCAGGACATATCTGCATTCTTAAATCTGGACAGAAGCCATGTGAGCAAGATATTCAAAAGCAACATGGGTACAAGTCTGCGCGATTTTTTAGTAAGGTATCGTATAAACAAAGCCTGTGATTTGATGAAAACCACACATAAAACAATAGGAGAAATAAGCCTTTTGGTGGGGTATGCCAACACCTTTAATTTTTCTCGTGCGTTTAAGGCTGTAATGGGCGTATCCCCAAGGCAGTGGAGGTTCCATATATAAAGGAGGAAATCCGGTGAATGATGGAAGGATTTTTACACTGGAGAGCTGTGTAGGTTGCAATCTATGCATACAAAGCTGCCCATGTAACGAAGCAAATATCGTGGAAATAAAAGGCGGGGCAAGAAAAGTGTATGTGGACAGCACAAAATGCATTACATGTGGTGAGTGCTTGCGTGTCTGCACCCATGGCGCAAGAAATTATAAGGATGACACAAGTCGCTTTTTGGATGATGTCAAAGCGGGTAAGGATATTTCTTTAATCGTCGCACCTGCTCTGCGTTGCAATATAACAGAGTGGCAACGCTTGCTCGGTTATCTAAAATCCATAGGGGTCAATAGGGTTTTTGATGCGTCCTATGGTGCAGACATTTGTACATGGGGGTATCTGCGCTACATACAAAAAAAAGGCGCGGAAGGGATTATTGCACAGCCATGTCCTTCTATCGTAAATTATATTGAGCATTATGTCCCGGAGCTGTTGAGCCGATTGTCGCCCGTCCAAAGCCCCGTCATATGTGCCGCCGTTTATATGAAGAAATACAAAAATATTTCAGGCTCATATGCCTTTCTTTCGCCATGTGTTGCCAAAGGCGACGAGTTTGACGACCCTAACACAAACGGCTTAATAAAATACAATATTACATTCAAAAAGCTACTGGAAGCTCTGGAAGAACTAAACATAGATTATCGCAAATCCACTCCTGCCGAATATGATAATCCGCCCCATGGTCTGGGTGCTTTCTTCCCCATGGCGGGCGGATTAAAAATAAATATCGAGCAGCATATAAAAGACAAGTGGATTTTTAAAATAGAAGGTCAACCACGCGCCGCCTCTTTTTTGCATGAGTATGTAAACGAAAGGGTAGACAGCCCATTCCTTGTAGATATTTTAAGCTGTGGTGGCGGTTGCAACTCCGGGAGCGGGGCTTGCGAGCATATAGAATATGCCATCGACAAATCCATGCATAAGCTCAAAAAAAATGAAACGGATATTTCTGTATTTGACAAAGAGCTGGAGTTGGATGACTTTTTACGAAAATATACGCCTAAAAAAATCATGCCGATTTTTGTGGACCGTCACGAAATCGAAAATGCATTTTTAGCTTTGCATAAGCCATCACATGAGTACCGTGTGACAGACTGCCGCGCCTGTGGATACAGCACCTGCCAAGAAATGGCGGTAGCTGTCGCAAAAGAAATTAACCATGTTCATAACTGTGTTGACTATTTAAGGAGGACTCATATGGCTCAGCTTAATATTCGCATTGATGACACACTCAAAGAAGAGGGTGAAATTCTATTCTGAGAAATGGGGCTTTCGTTCTCATCTGCTATCAGCATGTTTGTTAGCCAAGCTGTGCGTGAGCGCGCCATTCCGTTTCAAATTACAGTACGAAAATCAGATAATATAACCTTAGCCAGTGAACATGCTTTGGCTAGAGAATGGCTTTCTCCCGAGGAGGATTCGGCATGGGCAAATTTGTAAAGGGCGATGTTGTTGCTATCGCTTCGGCAGAAAATGTGAAAACAGAAAAATTAAAAGACGTTGCAACTATCGTCACAGGCTTGGTTTCAAATTAAGGAGGAATAGCGCAATGGAAAAACATCTGGAAGCGGTCGCCAAGTCATATGATAGACATTTTATTTCTCATGGAAAAGAAGAAGACCTCCGCTACGACAAACTACCGGACTACATCACCAACGACCCTGATTATCTGCACAAAAAGAAAGAGCAGGAAAGTGACTGGGAAGAAGTCAGGCTTAAAAGGCTCGTAGATTACTTATCACCTTCTCCCGAGATGAATTTTATTCACCTCGGTTGTTCTTTGAGTTTACGGTTTAAGGGGTACGATAAATGGCCTTCAACATACTATGGGGTCGATATTAGCGCGGAAACCATCCAACATCTTTACAAATATGTAGCAGAAAACCGCTTGCCAATCGGCTCACTCTTTTGTGGCAGTGTGCATGAAACACCATTCGCCGAGGGCTATTTTGACATTGGCGATTGTGTTGGGGTGCTTGAGTACTATGAGCGCGATTTCGTTCTAAAAACGATTCAAGAAATACATCGTTTAATGAAACCTGGTGGGAAGCTCGTTCTCGACATTCCAAATATCACAAGCCCTAGCGGGCGGGTGATGATGATGGTCGAGGAGTATATGGGGCGACCCGATAAATTTGATATGTTGCCACAGGAATTTGAAGACATGATAAAAGATTATTTTGACATCGTAGACTCAGATAGACTTTGCGCCGAAAGTCGTGGCGAGAGCTATATGGGCAGTATGTACTACTACTTCTTGAGATGTAAAAAATAGCCCGAGGTGAATTTTCATGGGATACGTTTATTAGAATCTTTTTTATTTGACACATTTTTTTAAGGAGTGGCCAACGCACTTCGGCCACTCCGGTTGCCATTTGTTTCAGAAGATAGCTTTTCAATGAAATCAAGGAGGGATAATCTTATGGTTGATGTTCTGATAATCGGGTGCGGGATTGTTGGTGCGGCGGCGGCATACGAGCTTTCGCGTTACAATCTTAGAGTCGTGGTTGTGGATAGGCTAAATGACATCGCGGGGGAAACCACTCGAGCAAACAGCGGGCTAATCCATGCCGGGTTTGACCCGGAGCCGGGTACCCTCATGGCGAGGCTAAACGTCCGAGGGAGCGAGCTTGCGCGGGAGTTGTGCAAAAATCTGGATGTGCATTACAAGCAAAACGGAGCCCTTGTCGTATCCTTCAACCAAAACGACAAAGTTGCAATAGAAAAACTGTATCGCAATGGAATAGCAAATAAAGTCCAAGGTCTGGAAATCATCTCGGGTGACAAAGCCCGCGAAATGGAGCCGCGCCTGTCTAAAGAAGTAATCTGCGCACTTAGTGTACCTACTGCGGCAATCGTGTCACCGTGGGATTTTGCCGTAGCACTTGCGGAGACAGCCGCACGAAACGGAGTCAGCTTCAAATTGGGCGAAGATGTCACAAGCATCAAATCCATCGACGGCGGCTATCTCGTTACTACATCTGCGGGGGAAATCAAAACAAAGGCTGTCGTAAATGCCGCAGGGCTTTATGCTGACGAAGTTCATGGTTATTTGCAAAAGGCGGATTTTAAAATTACACCGAGCAGGGGGCAGTATTATCTGCTGGATAAATCGGCAGGCGATGCTGTTGGGCATACTATTTTTCAATGCCCGAGCAAATTTGGCAAAGGTATCATGGTAACACCAACGGTACATGGAAACCTACTCATAGGGCCGAGCAGTGAAAACGTCGACAGCCCCGACGATGCGGCTACTGATTCGCAAACACTGGAGCATATCTGGAAGGTTGCCGAAAAATCAGTAACAGGACTTAACAAGCGAGATAATATACGGAATTTTGCAGGGGTACGTGCAATCGCCGATACCGACGACTTTATTGTCCGTGAGGCAAAAAAAGATTTTTATGACCTGGCGGGGATAAAATCGCCGGGGCTGTCGGCCGCTCCTGCTATAGCCGAGGAGCTGGTTGGGCTAATGCGGGCTTCGGGGCATGAGCTTTCGCTAAAAGAAAATTTCATTTTTCGGCGGAGCGTTATTCGCTTTAGGTATTGTGATGCAAAAGAGCGTGCAGAAATCATACGCAAAAACCCTGCCTATGGGCGTATCGTATGCCGCTGTGAAAGCATAACTGAGGGCGAAATCCTCGAGGCATTTAATTCACCCATACCACCGACCACCGTAGATGGTATAAAACGCAGATGTCATGCGGGGATGGGACGGTGTCAGGGTGGATTTTGTTCGCCGCGGATTATTGAACTTATTGCCAATCATTTTAACATAACCCCGCAGGAGGTTTTAAAAGACCGCAAAGGCTCTCATATCATAACGAGTATAAAAGGGGTGACGAGATGACCTATGATGTAATCATAATAGGCGGAGGCCCTGCGGGATTGTTTTCGGCGGCGGCGGCCAAGGGTGCAGGTGCAAAAAATGTACTTGTACTGGAACGCGACAAGATAACGGGAGGCATCCTTAACCAGTGCATCCACAGCGGGTTTGGACTGCACATGTTTAAAGAAGAGCTAACGGGCCCCGAGTACGCCGAGCGCGCCTTAGAAATGCTCACCAATACAGGAATTGAAATAAAAACCGACACAATGGTGCTTTCGATAAATGCAAACAAGGTTGTCACGGCAATGAATCCCTTGGACGGCTATATGGAGTTACAGGCAAATGCCATTGTGCTATGTATGGGGTGCAGAGAACGCACAGCGGGTGCAATCGGACTCGCGGGCGACCGTCCCGCAGGGGTTTTTTCGGCGGGTGCGGCACAGAGGCTTATAAATGTGGACGGATATATGATTGGGAAAAAGGTC
>WRGY01000035.1 GCA_009786925.1 Defluviitaleaceae bacterium
TTTTTATTTTTGGTTATTTCAACTTTACACTGCCTTATAATCCGCTTTCTGTATGGCTTTGCTGGCAGTTGTATTTTCAGTTTTGGGGAAACTCAAATTCGGAAAACACTTGACAGCGGTATAACCCGATTCACATATCAAGCAAGCTCAACTCCCGATATTCGCTCTGTTTAGTTTTTTTCAAACAACGAAATTCATCTTTAATCTTTCCACCATTATTGAGGCGGTCTATGATTAAATCATAATAGGGTTTGTGAATTTCTGAACTAATAAAATTTCGATTTAATTCTTTACAAAGCAGAATTTCGTTTCCGCTGCCTCCAAACAATATTTGCACTACATCAGATTCATTTGTAGCTGCTTTTATAAACATTTCCACTAATCCTTTGGGAAGTTGGCAAGCGTGAAATGTTTTGTCTTTTGAAACGTTTTTTACAAGGTCAAAATATGTCCATGAATAAGGCATCCTGCCTTTTGAGCCATTGGCGATATTTTGCATTATACGTTTGTCTGTTGGGTTTTGATATGGTACGGCTACATTGTTTTTATAAAATTTATGCTCCTTTGATTTAACGGCATGAAGAATCGTCCTATGGGCAGTTGTAAATTTTTTTGGAGAATGACCAACATTCGTATTATATACCCATACATACTCATACACATCAAAAGCAACGTCATCTAAACATTTTACTCGCAGATATGCGTTTTGCTTGGGATAGTTCAGCATAAACAGGTTTCCATCTTGTTTTAACACGCGCATACACTCGATGGTTAACTTTATGTACCAACTAATGTAGTCGCTCCACTTTTTCGTGTAGGTTGCGCCACCATAATTAATCCCCACGTTATAATCGGGATCCCCGAAAATCATATCAACCGAGTTGTCGGGCAACCGACCAAGTGTTTGCATTACATCCTCATTGAATACAGTGTTTAACGGCAACTCCATAACCCTTACCCCCTCAAATACGGCGCAAGAGCCTTTTGCAGTTCGGCATCACTTAAAACACACAGTCCGCGGCTTCTTGTGAATTTTTGTATTACAGATGTAATGAGTTTCACATTGATTGCACCGCCCGACTGTGTTTTAGAGACAATATCTTCAATAAATTCTGAAATTAGCAACGGCGCACTAATAACCGAAAGAAGGGTGTTAGTTCTCCCTGTTTTGCTTTCAGTCATATTCTTAAAATATGGTTCCCCCTTGGGAGCGTGATATTTTACGTCCTCATTCCATGCTAAAAGGTCAACGAATAACAGAATCTGAAAAAGGGTTAGAGGTTTTGGCTCATTAAACTTATCAAAGAAGCCTTCCCGCAGAACAAGGTTATCTAAATTGTGGATTAGTTCGCAATGTTGCTCTGATGGAGAGTAACGCCATTTATTATTAATTAAGTTGTGGTCGCAGAAGAAACACAGGCGATACAACAACACTAATGTTTTTGTGAAAGTACCCTTGTGAATTAAAAATATTTTAAGCAAATACTCCCAAATATCTTCGAACGAAAATTTTTCGGTAACATCTCGGTTATTGTAAGTGAGCAATGGGTACATATCATATATATTCGGATTTTTGCGACTCGCTTCTTTGCCCGGCTTCATAAATGCCGCTTCGTGATTATTGCAACTGTTTATAACCGTTTTAACACGCTCCGTAGCAGTGCCGGATGGAAATGTAATTGCCTCTGTTATTAATTCGCGTTTTATGTTGAGAAATGCATCTTTTTCTGCCTTACTACTAGGTTTATGCGTGACTATAAAATCAAAATCCATTTTGAAATCTCTCCGCTCAAAGTACAACAATTTGCTAATATTTTGCCATAGTGGGGTTGCTTAGTCAAATTCGGTATTTGAAAAAAAGGCCTCGTTCGAGACCTTTTTTTTCATTTATGTCGCTTTACATCTCCACTAAAATCGGGAAAATCATAGGATTGCGTTTTGTGGATTGCCAGATGTATTCTCGCAAGTCCTCTCTTACGCGGTTTCTAATATACTGTCTGTCGGCGGTATTTTTTTGTTCTAAATCAAAGAGGGTGTCGGCTACCTTAGATTTTGCTTTTTCGATGAGGTCGTCGGACTCACGGACAAAGACAAAGCCGCGTGTGATGATTTCGGGGCCGCTTATTACTTGGCAATAGCCGTCTGCCATAGAAATCCCTGCGGCGGCGATGATGAGTCCGTCTTCGGAGAGATGTTTTCGGTCGCGCAATACCACATTTCCGACATCGCCCACGCCCAGACCGTCCACAAGGAGTTGTCCCGAGGGTACGGTACCGTTCATTTTTGCATCGGTAGATGAAATTTCCAGCACCTCGCCTATATCTGCTATGAAGATATTTTCCTTAGGCATACCCATGGATACCGCCAAGTTTTTATGATGCGTGAGATGGCGGAACTCGCCGTGTATGGGCATAAAATACTGCGGTTTTACCAGCGCGTGTATCATTTTTAGCTCTTCTTGTTTTGCGTGGCCGGACACATGCACGTCCATCAGCCCTTCGTAGATGACCTCCGCGCCTTGTTTCATGAGGTCGTTTATTACGCGGGAGACGAGCTTTTCGTTACCGGGGATGGGTGACGCTGATATGATTACTTTATCGCTTGGGGTGATTGTAATCTGGCGATGGTCGGAGGCCGCCATACGCGACAATGCCGCCATAGGCTCACCCTGACTGCCTGTTGTTATGATGACAAGCTGGTTTGGCGTGTAATTGCGCAGCTCGGAGATTTCGATTACAAGCCCTGTGGGTGCGTTTAGATAACCCAGCTCCGTAGCGGTTTTTACAGCATTTACCATGCTACGCCCCAAGAATAAAACCTTGCGGCGATGCTGTACGGCAGAGTTAAGCACTTGTTGGATTCTGTCAATATGTGACGAAAACATCGCAATAATCAGCCTTTGGCTAGGCGATTCTTCGAAAACGCGGCGGAACATATCGCCCACGGTACTCTCACTGAGGGTATAGCCGGGGTACAATACATTTGTGCTTTCGCAAAGCAGAAGCTTAACACCTCTGCGCCCAAGCTCGCCGAAACGTTGCAGGTCGATGATTTCGCCCTGTATGGGTGTGAAGTCTACCTTAAAATCGCCTGAGTGGATGACAACACCCACGGGTGTCGTAATCGCAAATGCACATGCGTCCGCAATCGAGTGGTTTACCCGCAAAAATTCTACTTTAAAACAACCCGCTGTCACCGAGTCGCCCTGTGGTACGACTGTCATTTCGGTCTGGTTTAGAAGTCCATGCTCGCGTAGTTTGTTTCCTACGAGGCCGAGTGTGAGTTTTGTACCAAAGAGACGAGCCTTTACCTCGCGCAAAAAGTACGGCACACTGCCGACATGGTCCTCATGCGCATGTGTAAGAAACAGGCCGCGTATTTTGGCCTTATTCTCTTGCAAATATGTGAAATCGGGGATTACAAGGTCAATCCCAAGCATTTCGTCCTGCGGGAACGCTACGCCGCAGTCCAGTACGATTATATCGTTTCCGTACTCCAGTACGGTCATGTTTTTCCCTACCTCGCCGTGTCCGCCGAGGGAAAATACACGCAATTTTGTTTTCTTTGTTGGCAAGTTTATACTCCTAACTGTTAATTCGCTATATCTTCTATGTCTATGCCCAGTTCTTCGTAGTCCTCTTTAAACATGTCGAACACACGGGCATAGTCCTCGTGTTCCGGGTCGATTTGCTCAAGCATGATGTCCTCGTCGTCGTCGTCCGAAGGATTTGCTTTAAAGTGGTAGACTTCTCCCTCTTCGCCTTCGAGTGCGAGTAGGTAGATGTCGTCACCATCCTCACGGCTGGCGAGGATTTGCAGTGGTCGCTCTTCGCCTTCTTCTGTTACGATTACCAGCTCTCCACCCTCATCGCCATCATCTTCTACATTGTAGTTTTCGTCAGTCATTTGTAAATCACCTCCTTGGTTTTTAAAATCAAGATACCCCTGTAAGATGTATACGGCGGCCATTTCGTCTACGTTTTTTTTGTAGTTAACGCGCTTTCCGTCAAAGGTGCGTGTCACCGCCTGTGTACTGTACCGCTCGTCCCACAGGATTATTTTTATATTTTTAAAATATCGTGTTAATTTCTCTTTGAAGTCTAATGTTTCTGCGGAGCGGGTATTGTCGTCCCCCCCATCCGCATTTTTGGGCAAGCCAAGCACAATGCATTTTATCCCATGTTCTCGGATAATTGCCTTTAACTCTTTTAGCGAAGGGCGGAGGGCGGCAGGGTCTTTTCTGCGAAGGGTCGTAACGCCCGCCGCCACACGACCATTATGCGAAACCGCTACACCGATGGTCTTTTCGCCATAGTCTAATCCAATATACTTCAAAACCTTCTACATCACTTCGCGCAAAAATTCGCGCACCATTTCTTCCAACAGCTCGTCCCTTTCGAGTCGTCCTATGAGCGCACGGGCATTTTTGTGGCTCGTGATGTATGTAGGGTCTCCTGAAAGAATGTACCCTACGATTTGTGTAATCGGGTTGTAGCCTTTTTCTTTTAATGCCACGTATACGAGTTCCAGATTTTCGCGTACTTCTTCCTGTGTCACGCGCTGATAGGTACTAACCTTTTGTGTTTCCATGCAAAAAATCTCCTTCATATGATGTAATCTTTACTTTACATATCCTGCCTGTCAAATTTGTGTCGCTTTTTACGCAAACAGTGCAATAGTTTTCGCTGTTTCCTACATAAAACGACTTTTGCTTTTCGAAAAGTACGTTGAGGGTTTTGCCGACCTGTGACTGCAAAAACTCCGCCTGCAACTCGTTGCCGAGCGTGCGCATGATTTTGCCGCGTTCGTGTTTTACGCTATGTGGGACTTGGTCGGGAAAGGTCGAGGCGGGTGTGCCTTCCCTCGGGGAATACTCAAACACATGTATATTTGAAAACTTCATTTCCTTTACAAAAGCCAAACTCTCGGCAAAATCCGCATCGCTTTCTCCGGGAAAACCTACTATGACATCGGTAGTGAGGGCGATGTTGGGTTTGGCATGACGCAGACGCTCTGCGGCATTTTTATAATCTGATGTGGAGTATCGTCGATTCATCATCACAAGGGTGGTATCGCATCCGCTTTGCAGGGATAGATGAAAATGCCCGCATACCAAAGGCGAAGCCACTGCCGAAACAAAATCTCCGTCCACTCCCCAAGGGTCGATACTGCTCAAACGAAGTCGTTGCAGTCCGCTGATTGCTGTTACTTCTTTTATAACATCCGGTAAATCGCAAGTACCCGTATCTTGTCCATACGAGGCGACTTGTATACCCGTGAGGACAATTTCCGGTATGCCATCGGCGACTAATTGATTTGCTTCTTTGATTATTTCGGTGAGGGGTCGGCTTTTTGGTCTGCCTCTCACATGCGGCACGATGCAATAGGAACAAAAACGGTCGCAACCGTCTTGGATTTTTACAAATGCTCGGGTGGTTTTTTTGCTTTTGAGCATCTGCGGATTACTGTCGATGGGTTTTATATTTAGTTTATTCAAAAAATCATCGGGATTCCTTGCATCAAAGACATAATCTGCAACTTCAGATTTTTTTGCCATGCAACCACACATCGCAATCATTGCATTTGGATTATGCCTTTTTGCGCGGCGCAACATTTGACGCGATTTTTTGTCGCTTACATGAGTCACTGTACATGTGTTAATGATAAACACATCAGCGTTTTGGTCGAAATCGTGGGTGCTGTAGGCATCGTGTCCATGCTCAACAAGCACGTCGATTAGTGCATTTGTGTCACATTGATTAACCTTGCAACCCAGTGTATGGATGGCTATTTTCACATTATTTCTCTCATTTGTTCTTTTATTGTTTCCAATTCGATGGGAATCTTGCCGGATGTGGCAAAAATCATGGTACGCTCAACTCGTAAGTGCAACTTTTTCAAAAGCTCTGCCGCGTTTGTTTTGTATTTTTCTACGGGGACGCTTGCAGTGAGTAGGAGATTTACGTTTTCGGCTGTGGTGTTTTCGGCAAAATACCTTGCAGGTGCAGATATTTGGCCTCCCCAAATGGGTGTGCAGAGATAGACTTCCTTGGGAAATTCTTTCGGCATATTTGTGATGGGATAGCTCTTGCCCGAAAATGTAAGCATCAATGATTTAACAAAAAATTTAAAATTGCTCAAGTCATTCAAGTCAGATTTTAGCTCAAAAACTTCTTGTCCGAGGACTTCGCCTAAGGCTTCGGCGAATAATTTTGTCTTATTCCCGCGACTATAGTAGAATACCATTCGTTTCTCCTTTGGACAAATCCTTGGAATTTGTCACAATAGTAACACCTTAATACAAAAAAGAAAAGAGCTTTATAGATGATGATTCAAATTGGGTTGTTGGTCTTGGGATTTTTACTGCTAATCAAGGGTGCAAATCTTTTTGTGGACGCAAGTGTGGGCATCGCAGAAAAGCTCAAAGTGTCAAAGGTAATCATTGGCCTCACCATAGTTGCTATGGGTACGGGTGCGCCTGAGGCCGTAATCAGCATAACTGCCGCAATGCGCGGGAGCAATGCCCTTGCCATAGGCAATATCGTAGGTTCAAACATCATCAACCTGCTTTTTATCATCGGACTATGTGCCGTGATAAGGCCTATGGCGATAAAGCTCAATGAAATCGCTAAGGATTTTTGGCTCTCCATAGCTGCGGCGGTTTTGTTGTTGGTTTTCAAATTTGTCGGTGGGTACAGGATTCCGTGGTGGGGCAGTCTTATATTTTTAATCATTTTTGGCTTGTATATGTTCTTTATATTGAGGAAGGCTTTGGGTGCCGGGGCAATCGAAGTTCCCCCGAAGAAAAAACGTCCATTCCCCATCCTCGCTGTGCTTGCAGTCTTGGGCTGTGCGTTGATAGTGGCGGGCGGACATTTTGCGGTGGAAGGCGCGACGCATATCGCTACGGTCTTGGGCGTTTCGGAACGTGTCATCGGGATTACCATCATCGCAATGGGAACATCACTGCCCGAGCTAATCACATCGCT
>WRGY01000036.1 GCA_009786925.1 Defluviitaleaceae bacterium
GTAGCCGTCGGCGAAATCATAGGTGTCCTGTGTGCAGCGGCTCTTTCTGCTACAGCGTTGGAGGGACCGCTTGTAACGGGACCTACGATTGCCACTACCTCATCGCTGTATACCAGCCTTTCGTATGCGGCAATCGAAACGGGAACTGCACCTTCATCATCCACTTCAAATATGTTTATTTGTCTGTCAAGGATTCCGCCGCTCTCGTTTATTTGCTCAAATGCAAGAACAGCACCGTCACGCGCCGCTATACCAAACAAAGATGCTCCGCCGGAAAGTGGTGCGATAATACCTATGCGTATTTCGTCATCATCGTTTCCACATGATGTAAGTACAAAAAGTGACGCAGTAATGAGTAACATGACTTGCATTAATTTCTTTTTCATCTTTTTAATTCCTTCCGTTAAAAAAAATTTTCTGGTAATTATATTATAATTTGGGACAAATTGCAAGAAAAAAACAATTGTGCTATGCTTCTTCTTATGAAAACATATATAGACTTGATGCCGCTTTGGGCTGTAAAGGCCAAGGCTCGCAGGCGGTTGATTATTATTTTGACAATTATACAGCTTGCCATATTTTTATTGCTTGGCATGTTTATTTTGCATGTAAATGTCCGGGGAAACCAAGTGCGAGAACATTATCGAGAGCTTAGCGCAAAAATTGTCGCGCTGGACAATACTCCCTCATTGGTCGCAGAAGAGCTGCATATCATGCGAGAACTGTATGATTATATAAAAGAAATAACCGACGATGGTTTTGATAGTGAGTGGCTGCGGTTTGTTATGCTTTCTTTGCCACATAACGCGGAATTTTTTCGTATTGATTATGGTGGGAATGAGATGACTTTGGTAGCGGCGACAGCCGACCTTACCGTTGTCGGACAACATAGAGAAATCCTGTACGAGTTTTTTGAAGACGTAACGCTGGTGAGGGTGAGTCTCAATGATGGGATTTATGTTTACGAAATTAGGGTAGGATGAATTGAAGTTGTCATATGTTTTTGATATAGTGTGTGTTGAGTGCAGGTAGGGGTGTTTGCGTTGCAATTTGACATATTTGAAGATGAACAGAGGATATACGATGAAGCCTTGGCCAAAATACGTGATGTAGAGGCTGGGGCGGATTTTTGTTTTGAAGAATACATAAAACTCGCAGAAAATTTCGGAAACATTTTACGTCAGTTTAGATGCTCTATACGCATATCAGACAAAACCACTGTCGGATTGTATGAGGATAATATTGACCTTAGTGACAAAGCTCATCACGACTCGCTTACCGGGATATTTAACAGGCGATATGCAGAAGAAAACATGGAGCGTGTAATAAAATCCCTTTCTCGCTCTAATGGCGAATTGAGTGTCATGATGCTGGATATTGACTTTTTCAAAAAATATAACGATACCTACGGACATATAAAAGGTGATATATGTCTAAAGACTGTTGCAGAAACATTGAATGAGAGTTTGTTAAGGCCTGATGATTTTGTGGTACGCTACGGAGGCGAAGAGTTTATTGTGGTTTTGCCAAATACAAATAGGGACGGCGCGCAACATATGGCAGAAAAAATGTTGATGAAATTAAAGGGGCTGAAAATACCTCATAAAAATAGCGAGGTCGCGGAGTATCTGACAGCCTCTGTTGGAATTGTCACATGCTTTGTAGAAAACACTCATGATTTTGAATACTTTGTGAAACGTGCGGATGAGGCATTGTATATTTCAAAAAATAACGGACGTAATCGATATACATGTTTGTCATAGGAGGCGAGCCATGGCGTTGAACTTGAAACAATACAGCGAAATGCTGAAAGAAAACTCTGTCCAGGTTGTGTATAGCGGGCCGATATGGTCTAACGGCATAGCAAGTATGGCTGATATGTTGATAAAACGGCTGGAGTATGATGATATGCCCTTCCGTGCATCACAGGCAGTTTTTTCGGTCTTTGTAGAGCAAATCAATAATATGATGATGTACACTGCCGAAAAAGAAGTTAGGGCTGAAGGCAACAGTGACCCTAAAGAAATGCCCATGGGCATATTTGTTTTAGGTATAAAAGAAAATAATTATTTTATTCAAACAGGCAATCTTGTTTCTAACGCCAATGCAGAGATACTAAAAAGTAGGATTGACCATCTTAACTCCCTCGACAAAGAAAGTTTACGCAAATACCATAAAACAAAGGTCAGGGAAGAGGATAATAACAAGGATAGCAAGGGAGCAGGTCTTGGGCTTATTGTGCTGGCTCGGCAAACCCGCTCCCCGATGAAATATGAGTTTGTGCGGCATGATGACGAACATCAGTACTTTTCATTATATCTTGACATTAGGTAGGAGGCGGAGAAAATGCCATTTCGTATGGAAAAAGAAAGAACGGTAGCTACGCCATATTTATTAATAGATGAAGAAAAAAATTATATGAAGCTGGAAGGGCGTTGTTTTGACGAGAGCATGGGATTGTTTTTCAAAGAAATCCTAGACTGGTTGGATATTTATCTTGAGACAGACTTCGGTGAATTTACTTTTGACAACGCCACTGAATACTTTAACAGTTCTACAACAAAACTTTTGCTTAAAATGCTGCTAAAAATGGATAAATACGCCTCGGATACAAAAAAAATCATAGTAAACTGGATAACGATTGAAGAAAATGAAATCATGGTGGAATGCGGCGAAGATTTTATGGAAGAACTGGAAAATATTGAATTTAATATTGTTATAGTGGACTGATGCCATGATAAAGATGGCAAAAATATCGGTTGTTACTTTTTTTGTTTCGTTGGTACTTTGCTCCGTCGTTGTTTTGCTCTCGATAAATAATAGCTTGAACGTAGACAGGCTAAACATGGAGCGCATGTTGATTGCGCGAGTCCAGAGTATCGACGGTGTGCTGTCGCGGCTCTTTTACAGGACGGAGATACTGGCTACCCTGGTTTTGCATGGGGGCGGATATATCGAAGATTTTGATATAATCGCACCGGTCATCGCTGACGACCATTCGATTTTAAATATTCTTCTTGCGCCGGATGGTATTGTTACATCTATCTACAGCCCTGTCGTGTATCAAGGAGATTTTGTAGGACATGATTTTTTTGGTGATTTTGATGGCAACTTAGAGGCATTAAAGGCTCTCGAAATAGGGGAGCTTTTGATGGCAGGACCTTTTGTTGGGCGGCAGGGGTATATGGTGATTGCAGGCAGGTTGCCTGTTTTTTTAGATGAATACAGACAAGACCTATGGGGGCTTGTCTCCGTTACATTGCTCTTCCCCGAGGCTCTCGACTATGCAGACCTTGATAGCCTCACCGGATATGGTTATGGATATGAGCTTTGGCGGATAAATCCCGATACAAACGAGCGACAGGTGCTTCTTTCTAATACCGAAGGCATGTCTGGGTTTACGCCTAGGTACGTTGAGCGGGGTATAAATATACAGGGAGCTACATGGTTTTTGCGGCTGTACAGCACTGTGCGCTGGTACAACAGTACAGAGGTTTTGGTTTTGATTGTTGGGAGCCTTATTATCAGTGTTCTTGCGGCAAAGATGGTCGAAAACAATCATCGCCTGTCTCGACTCAAAATTGTGCTGGAAGGTGAAAAGGAACGAGCCGAAACCGCACATCGTATAGTTATGTTAAATATTGCTTATTCCAGCCAAATCCAAAGAAAGCTTCTATCATCAAAGGATATTTTTTCAGAGGCTTTTGCAGACAGCTCCGTCGTTTGGAGGCCGCGTGATGTTGTGGGTGGCGATATGTACTGGGTAAAGCAATTTAGTGGAGGGTCAGTTGTTTGTGTCATGGACTGTACCGGTCACGGCATCTCTGGTGCGCTTTTGACCATGCTTGTTGTCTCCGCTTTAGAAAATGCAGTAAACGCAGATAATTGTCACGATACTGCCGAGGCTGTTTGGCGGGTCGAGCAAAGGCTGGCAGATGTTTTTGGCACGGGGGAACAGATGAATTACGAAATCATGGATGGATGTGATATGGCGGTTATGTTTGTTGAAAATGATGGTAGTGTCACACTCTCCGCAGGCAATATGAATGTCTTTGTCTGCGACGGGCAAACATATACACGTTACAAGGGGCAGAGATTGTTTATCGGAGAGGGTAGGATTTCTGATAAATTAAAAATCAAAACAATCCATATCCCCTCAAGCCCGGAAAACAAATTTTATATATCATCTGATGGCTTGTTCGAACAACCAAACGCAGGCCATAGGCCATTCGGTTACGAACGCCTTTGCCAAATTATCCTAAAAAATCATAATGAATCCCAAGAATATATAACGGAATGTGTTTTGGGTGCATTTGAATCCCATATGGGTGAGGAGGAGCAGGTGGACGATGTTGTATTTGTTTCTTTTAAGCCTCTTTCTTTGACAGCCAATATGCAAAAATAAAACATATGCAACCTGTCACCAATGCAACGGCACTCGTAAAATCTAACCAAATCCCCGGGAATAAAATCAGCAACGACCCCAACACAAAACCCAAAATTGCAAAGTAAAGTGCTTGAGAAAATTTTTCGAGCATTTTTTTTGTTATTGCAATCCCTGTCAGTACGCCAAGTACCATACTTACACCAAAAATCGTCAGCATAACAGGATTTAACGTAGCAACGGATTCTATATATACAGCGTAAATACCAAATGCAAGCATCATAAGCGAACCACCTACGCCCGGGATTATCATTGCCATGGAGCTGAAAAAGCTTGCAAAAAACACCCAAACCAAGTTGGATGAGTATGTGCCTGCTACCGCATTGTCGCTAAAAAATGTCAAAAAGACCATGAATAAAAATGCTGTAATGCACGTGATTATATTAAATGCATTGGGCTTTTTGATTGTCGCTTTTTTATAAACCGGTGGTACACACCCTAAAATCAGGCCTATAAAAATAAAGCTCACTACCTGCTCGTGGTTGTTAAACAAAAACATAATAAAATGGCTAATGCTTAATAGTCCAATTCCCCATCCTAACAAAAAAGATATGACCCCGCCTATATTATTTTTTACATAATCTATCCCTATGGATTTGAAAAAATCGTCGTACACGTTTAGCAAAAGCGCGACAGTACCTGCACTTACACCCGGGATAGGGCTTCCCAATCCAAAAATCACACCATATAAAAACGCCTTTATTATCTTTTTCATCAAAAATACCGCCTTCCGTTCTTGCGTATCATGATAGGATATTTTTTGCAAAACTACCCACAATAGGTATATAATACTATAAAAAATACATGGAGGAAAAAAATATGGATAAAGCAAGATTAGAAAAATATGCGGCTTTGCTTGTACGCTCGGGCGGAAACGTACAAAAAGGACAGCTTGTAGTAATCAGCGGCTCAGTAGATAACGCGCCTTTTATACGTATGGTGCAAGGGGCGGCCTATGATGCAGGAGCATCAGAGGTCAGAGTCGACTGGCTCGACGACCAAGTTAACCGCACAAACTATTTGCGTGCAGATAGCAAGGTTTTTGATGTGTACGAGCAGTGGCGTGTTGATAAACTAAAAGAGCAGGATGATAAGGGTGCAGTTTATCTGCATGTGCGCTCGTCTGACCCTGACGCGCTTGCGGGTGTAGATGCAGACAGACTCCGTCGTTTTGCAAAGGTGGCAGGTGAGGCAACCAAGGAACACAGGAAGCTAACGATGGGCAGTTTTCGCAGATGGAGCATAATCGCAACACCTTCTGTTGCATGGGCAAAAAAGGTTTTCCCTGATTTATCGGAAGCAGACGCTATGGAAAAACTATGGAAATATCTGCTCAAAGGCGCACGCGCCGACGGCAATGACCCCATCGCTGATTGGGTGGAGCATAAAAAATCATTCGACGCACGCTTGGACTATCTTAATGCCAAACAATTTGACTCATTGCGTATAAAAACAAGGATTGGCACAGACATCACCCTTGGCTTGGTTAAAAATCATATCTGGGAAGGCGGCGGTGACTTTGATAAAGACGGCATACCATTCCTGCCAAACATGCCAACGGAAGAAATCTTTACAATGCCTGACAGACTGCGTGCCGAAGGCCGTGTGGTTGCATCCATGCCCCTTTCGTATCAGGGCAACTTAATAGAAGATTTTGAAATGACATTTAAAAACGGTAAGGTAGAAAAATTTAGTGCAAAATCTAACGAGGCCACATTGGCAAACATCATAGAAATGGACGAGGGTGGTGGCCGGCTCGGCGAGGTCGCAATAGTTGCAAACAACTCGCCCATCGGCCAAATGAACACTCTCTTTTACAACACACTCTTTGACGAAAACGCTTCCAGTCACCTTGCACTCGGCAAGGCATATCCCAAAAATATACAGGGAGGTGACAAACTCTCCACCGAGGAGTTTGTAAAAGCTGGAGGAAACGACTCGCTTGTGCATGTAGACTTTATGTTTGGCACAGATGACATGAATATATGGGGCATAGCGACAGACGGAACAGAAACACATTTTTATCAAGACGGCGAATTTGTATTTTAGAGGAGTGATTAAAATGAAATATCAAACAGTAAACCAAATCCGAGATAAATTCTTGGATTTTTTTGTTGGGAAAGGCCACCATGTATTGCCAAGTTTTCCGCTTGTGCCGCAGGGTGACAAGAGCCTTTTACTTATAAACTCAGGGATGGCTCCCATGAAGGCATTTTTTACAGGCCAAGAAAAGCCGCCGAGTGTGCGGATTGCAACATGCCAAAAATGCATACGCACGACGGATATTGATGATGTCGGCAAGGATGCGCGGCATGGGTCATTTTTTGAGATGTTGGGCAACTTTTCTTTTGGTGATTATTTTAAAAAGGAGGTAATCCCATGGGCATGGGAATTTTTGACCGAGGTGATGGAAATACCTGCCGACAAGCTTTCGATTTCTGTATACGAAGAAGATGACGAGGCATATACGATATGGCATGATGTGGTAGGGATTCCTGCCGAGCGGATTTTCAAGTTGGGTAAGGACGAAAATTATTGGGAGCATGGGGTAGGGCCTTGCGGGCCTTGTTCGGAGATTCATTTTGATAGGGGGGTGGAGCGCGGGTGTGGCTCGC
>WRGY01000037.1 GCA_009786925.1 Defluviitaleaceae bacterium
CATAGGGAGAGTCCAGCCATTCTTGTACGGAGTTTAGGGCTTTTTCGGCGCGGCCGTCGGTCAGGCCGATGTCCGCCATTACACTAAAACCATTGGATTCTATAAAAATTTTACCATCTTCATTTTCATGTGAGCCTATTTTTTTGCCATGAGCATCATATGCCCGCAAAAACCAGTTACCGTCCCAGCCATGCTCATTTATGGCTTCCAGCATTTTTTGGATTTCGCCTTCGGCACGCGAAGCTTCTGCGTCACGCCCCGTGCGGCGGCAGATTTCTACATAGTCGGGTGCTACGAATGCAAAAATCGCCGCGATTAGCACAGATTCTGCTATGCCGCTTTCGAAGTTTGCCGTAGTCTGAAAGCTTTCGCCCGGGGTTTTTGAGAAGCAATTAAGATTAAGACAATCATTCCAGTCAGCACGACCGATGAGTGGCAGACCATGCGGGCCTTTGTTATTGACTGTGAAGTCAAAGGAAGCTTTGATATGCGCAAAAAGCGAGTCGGCCAGCGAGTCGTCATTATTAAATGGTACACGCTCATCCAGTATAGAATAGTCACCGGTTTCCTTTATATATGCGGCGACACCAAGGATTAGCCATAGCGGGTCATCATTGAATCCGCTACCGAGTTCATGATTGCCGCGTTTTGTGAGTGGCTGGTACTGGTGATATGCACTGCCGTCAGGGAACTGCGTCGCGGCAATATCAAGAATACGCCCACGTGCGCGTTCCGGTACAAGGTGAACAAAACCCAGCAGGTCTTGGTTAGAATCGCGAAAGCCCATACCACGTCCTATTCCCGATTCAAAATAAGATGCACTGCGCGACATGTTAAATGTCACCATACACTGGTATTGATTCCACACACCTGCCATGCGTGCCATTTTTTCGTCATCTGCTTGTACTGTGAAGTTGGAGAGCAACTCTGTCCAATAATCTTGCAGGTCGGTTAATGCACGGTCAGCGGCTTCTGCGGTAGAGTATTTTTGCAAAATGGCTTTTGCAGGGGCTTTATTAATTATGCCGGGTGATTCCCACTTTGATTCTTCGGGATTTTCGCAGTAGGCAAGCACAAAAACGAGTGATTTTTCTTCTCCCGCCACAAGCTTTACATTGATATGATGAGAGCCTATGGGCGACCAGCCTGATGCAACGGAATTTGTCGCCTTGCCGGCATAGACAGCATCCGGTGCCTCCGCGCCGTTATATAAACCAAGAAAGCTTTGGCGGTCGGTATCGTAGCCTGCAATTGCGGTGTTGACCGCCCATACGGCATAGTGATTGCGCCGTTCGCGGTATTCGGTTTTGTGGTAGATTTCACTACCGTGGATTTCTACTTCACCGATGCTGAAATTGCGCTGGAAGTTTGTCATATCGTCGTTTGCATTCCACAGACAAAATTCTATATATGAGAACAGGTCAATGTTTTTTTCTGCATTGCTTTCGTTTTTGAGGGTGATTTTGTGGATTTCGCAGGTATCACCTCGCGGTACAAATGAGGTTTGCGAAAACCTCAATCCGTTTTTGGAAGATGAAATCTTGGAGTATCCCATGCCGTGACGGCATTCATATGAGTCGAGTTTGGATTTCATGGGCATCCATGAAGGTGTAAAAACCTCGCCGCCATCGCGTAGATAAAAATACCTGCCGCCTATATCGGTCGGCGCGTTATTGTAACGATAGCGCGTCAGGCGTAACATCCTTGCGTCGCGGTAGAAGCAGTATCCACCCGATGTGTTGGAAATCAACCCAAAAAAGTCGTCACATCCGAGATAGTTTATCCATGGATATGGTGTATCAGGACGTGTGATTACATACTCTCGGTTTTTGTCATCAAAAAATCCGTATTTCATAGCTTCCTCCTCATATTCTGTTATTTAACCATTCTGTAAGCCGCTCGCGGCTAAATACTCTGTGGACACCTGTGATTGTTTCATACTCGATGGGTACGGGTGCAGCGACCTGTACTGCCGGCTCCGCGGACATAACTTGCGGTAGCCACATGGTTCCGTCATGTCTTGCAAACACGCGACGTTCTACCTCAAATTCGGCATATGTGCTATACAATACACCCGATTGCAACAGGGCATTAAACTCGTCAAAGCTGAAAGTAAGAAATCTCGCCGCTTCCCATTCATTCATAAACTCGTTGTCTTGGGTGGCGGGTTGGTGCATGAGGTGATTGTTTTGCATCGCTATGGTATGTGCGGCATTACTAAGATGGCTTGATATGGTCGCCGCCGCATTTGCAATCGCAAAAGATAGTATAACAGCGGCAACACAAAATCCTAAAAACACAGACCAATTAAACTTTTTTGTTTCCATTAGCTGTTCTCCTCTTTGATTCGACGTATTAGCTCCACGGGCTCCTCCTTAAAGAGGGCTGTGCCAATGACAAAATTGCTCACACCCATAGGATGCAATCGCTTTACGCGCTCGGCGTTTATGTTGCCGTCTACACAGAGCGAGTAGCCGTATTTTTTTGACAGCTCGCCAAGGATTTCGATTTTGCCAACGGTAAATTCTAAAAACTCCTGACCATAAAAACCCGGGTTAACCGTCATCGCAAGCACATGACCGCAGAGCGGCAGTACTTCCTTTACCGTCTCTACAGAAGTCCCGGGATTAAGCGCAATCCCCGGCACCGCACCCAGCTCCTTTATAAGAGCCAATGTACCTGCGATATGGGTATCGGCCTCCGGATGTACGGTGATAATCTCCGCACCCAGCTTGCGAAAAAACCTAATATGCTTAGATGGGTTACGTATCATCAAATGCACATCCAGCGGAATATCCGTATAATTTTTTATACAGGAAAAAACCTCTGTACCCAGCCCAAAGTTTGGTACAAAATCGCCGTCCATTACATCCATATGGAGATAATCCGCCCCTGCGTCGATGAGTCGCTTAACATCAGCCTCCAAATTACCATGGTCTGCACATAAAATACTTGGATGGATTTTCACCATTTTGTATCAGCTTCCTTCGATTGACATTTTCTTAAAAAGTCTACCACGAACATAAAAAAAAAGATATAATCATATGAAAATTAAGTAGCGCGCAAAAAACGCGCACTCCAAAGGAATGGTCTGTATGAAAATAGCCTTGGGCTACGACCACACAGCATCTTTGCTAAAAGACGCTGTCATGGAATATCTCACCACACGCAAGGATGTGACAGTCACAGATTTTGGTGCAAGCCCCGAATATCCCGAGGGCGCGCTTGCTGTCGCAAAGAGCATAGCGGCGGGTGAGCATGAGCTTGGCATTTTGCTTTGTGGTACGGGTGCGGGTATGAGCATCGCCGCAAACAAAGTACGCGGTATACGCGCCGTTGCATGTTCGGAGCCTTATACAGCAAAACTTACCAGAGAGCATAATAATACTCACATCATATGTATAGGTGCGCGTGTAGTAGGCACCGAACTTGCTAAGATGGTCGTCGCCGCATTCCTGGATGCTGTACCCGAAGGCGGCCGCCATGCAAAACGTGTCGAAACATTTATGGCTTACGAAGCAAATACAAACTAGCCGCCTCTTCTTTTCGTACTGTTTCTTTTACTGCAAGCACTTCCAGCTCCGTGGTTTTGTCGCCAAAGCGGATGGAAATTATGTCGCCTGTCGCAACCGAGTGTGAGGCTTTGGCGGGTTTTCCGTTTATCTCTACACGCCCTGCATCGCAGGCTTCGTTTGCAACAGTGCGGCGTTTTATTATGCGGCTCACCTTTAGGTATTTATCAAGTCGCATATTTTCCGCACCCCCCGCAGTGTCCGCCGCCGCTTCCGCATTTTTGTACACCGCCAAAGCGTTCCATTGCAATATGCGGTATACCCGCTTCTTCAAATTCTTCGCCATAGGGTGTAAAGCCCAGCTTTTCGTAAAATCCCTTTGCGGCGATTTGTGCATGTATGATTTGTTTATGGCCACCCATAGAAACACATGCACCTATCAATGTCTGCATAAGCGAGGTCGCAATCCCCCTGCCGCGATGTGTCATAATCGTGGCAACTCGCCCGATTTTAAAGAAATCATCACCAATAAAAATCCTACCCGTAGCCACAGGCAAATCGTCCTCGTACATAACCAAATGCACGCATGACCCATCCGAGCCGTCAAACTCCTCATCCTCGGGACAGTCTTGCTCGCCGCAGAACACATCGCGGCGTATAGCGTATGCGTCGGCAAGGTCATCCTTTGTCCCCATAAACCATTTCATTGTTAACATGTGTATCCTCCTATGATTGCATCAATGATTCTTTTGCTTGCATTTCCGTCCCCGAATGGGTTTTTTGCATTTGCCATTTTTTCGTATGCGGCACGGTCTGTGAGAAGCCGTGCGGCTTCGTTGTAAACAGAGTCCTCCGCTATACCCGCAAGTGTAAGTGTCCCTGCGGTCAGTCCTTCCGGGCGTTCTGTCACTTCTCGCAGTACAACAGTCGGCAGGTCAAACGCGGGAGCTTCTTCTTGCAGTCCGCCCGAGTCTGTAAGCAAAATTTCCGCACGGCTCATTAGATTATGCATATCAAAAATGTCGGTCGGAGAGGTCAGCAAAACGCGCTCCATTCCTCCCAAAATCGCATGAGCGGGTTCTTTGCTTGCCTTGCCGGGATGGACCGGCCATACCAAAAAGGTATCAGGGAAGTCCTGCACAATACGCTTTACCGCTTTGCAGATATTTTCCATAGGTTGTCCCCAATTTTCTCGTCTGTGTGCGGTCATGAGTATTACACGCTTTTCAAAATCCACGCAGTTAAGCGCGGTGTCGTTAAACCCGCGCTTTTTTGTGTGCTTAATCAAATCAATTGCGGTGTTGCCTGTTACATATATCGCATCACTCGGCACATTCTCTTTTAATAGATTTTTTCGAGACATCTCCGTCGGCGCGAAGTACATATCTGCAATCGCTGTCGTGATTTTGCGGTTTATTTCTTCGGGATATGGTCGGTATTTGTCATAAGAACGCAGACCCGCTTCTACATGCCCCACACTTATCCGCTGATAAAACGCCGCAAGCGAAGCCGCAAATGTGGTGGCTGTATCACCATGCACCAACAAAATATCGGGAGCCACCTCCTCTAACACAGGCGCGAAATTCTTCAAAATCCCGATGGTAATATCGGTGAGCGTCTGCCCTTCTGTCATCAAATCCAAGTCATAATCAGGTTTAATCCCAAACGGCTCCAAAACTCCATCTAAAAGCTCTCTATGCTGTGCCGTTACGCATACCATACTTTCTATTTTTGGGTGGTCACGCATTTCCAGGATTAGAGGCACCATCTTTGTGGCTTCCGGTCTTGTGCCAAATACTGATAGCACCTTGATTTTTTTCATACACGCGCCCCCACAAAATTTTTGTACATGATACCATTAAAATTCGGGCAAAACAATTTTTACTTCGCTTTCACTGATAAGTGAGAAATATGCGTTTAACACCTTTTCCATCGAAGTCTTTAAATCATGGCGGTCAGCATGAGACATGGCCGTCAGTGGGATTTCGTGATAAAAATCCGTACCGATATAGATTTTTGCATTACCCATAACATCGCCTGTTTTGATTGGAGCCTGAAAGGACTCCGGTGTATAAATTTCTACATGCAGATTTTCTCTTTCGTCGTCACTGATAGGGAGGCGCACTGTTTCTGTATAGGCGTATTCGACAGATGTTGTACGCGAGCGGGTTATGGGAATTTGCCCTGCGATTGTTGACTCTTCAAGTATTGTCACAAACTCAAAGTTGTCAAAACCATGGTTTAGTACAGCTTTTGTATCAACCCATTTTTGCGCCTTGCCCTGCTCGCCCCATCCTGAGGCCAACACGACAGAGATGAGCTGCATACCGTCACGCTTTGCTGCACCCACAAAACAATGTCCTGCTTTGTTTGTAAAGCCTGTCTTTACGCCGTTTGCACCATCATATTCGTGCAATAGGCGGTTACGATTGTTAAACGAATACCCGCGCTTGTCACTGCTGAAATTTGCATGGCGAGTATTTGTAAGCTCAATAAAGCCCGGCACATCAAGTGCGTAACGTGTGATGACAGCCAAATCGTATGCGGTGGAATGATGGTCTCCTGCATCGAGTCCGTTTGGTGTCTCAAACACGGTATTAAGCGCGCCCAACTCTTTTGCTTTTTTTGTCATCTCCGCACAAAAAGCCTCCACCGAACCCGATAAATGCTCTGCGATTGCCACGGCCGCGTCATTTGATGATTCTAACATCAGCGCGAGCATCAAATCGCCAAGGCGTACATTTTCACCCGGGGTGAGATGCATTTTTACTTTTGGAGCGGCGGCGGCCTTTTTCGACACAACCACTCTTTCGTCCATACGTCCGCTTTCGAGGGCAAGCACCGCCGTCATTATTTTTGTAGTGCTTGCCATCGCCAATGGGTCATGTTCGTTTTTGCCCCATAACACACGACCAGTCTCTGCATCCATAAGCACTGCACCAAACGCAGATACCTTAGGTTCTTGCGCAAACGCGGTATTTGTAAAAAAAATTACCGCCGCTATCATGATTAATAGTTTTTTCATAATGGAGTCACCTACCTCCACGTTATTTTGCACGCAAATTCAAAAAATATGCCAATAATTAATGGCTAACTTGGTAAAACTGCTAGGGTGTGTCGACAATAGCAATCAAACAATCGACTTAAAATAACCAACGGCACATGCGATATGAACGGCGGCACGGTAAGAAAGAGTGTGTTTAGAGTAACGGGTAGCAATGCCACGCCATCGCTTCAAAACTTCGAAGATATTTTCAACAATATGCCTGTATCTATAAAATGAAGCTGTCATATTCCCGCTGTATGATACGATTTTTCTTGGGTGGTATGACTACTTGAACCTCATTGTCAATAGCTTCATTAATAATGTCGTTGGTATCATAGGCTTTGTCCGCAAGTAATGCTTCGTGTTCAATGCCCTCGGTTAGCTCGCTAACCTTTTTGCAATCATTGACTGTACCTGCTGTGACAATAATTCGGAGCGGACGACCAGCCTCATCCACGGCAATATGGATTTTGGTTGTAGCCCCCCTTTTGAACGCTCGATGTCTTGCGAACCACCGACCG
>WRGY01000038.1 GCA_009786925.1 Defluviitaleaceae bacterium
CAGGAGCAGAAGGACTTGAACCCTCGACATCCGGTTTTGGAGACCGACGTTCTACCAACTGAACTATACTCCTATACGGGACAGGGGGGTGCCCCGCGATTCATTATAGATTGGAAATGTTTGACTGTCAAATAAAATAAAAGTTATTCTTGACATCACAAACTCATTGTGATAATTTTTTGTCAACTGAACAGACGATAAGCTTGAAAATTTGAGCTTATAGGGTCGGGCCGTATCGGCAGCGGGTGTACACATCTGCGGGACAGGAAGGCGAGTTTTTTCGCCTGTGACGGATTTATTCGTCACCGTCTTGCGATGTGTTTTTTATTTTAGGGAGGGATTGGTATGAAAAACCAGAACGAGCAAATCGCCATGCGCGTGGCACGCAACAGTATTATCGTAAACATAGGACTGTCGGGGTTTAAGCTCTTTGCAGGTATTTTTGCAAATTCTGCGGCAATGGTATCCGATGCTGTACATTCTATCACAGATTTGGTCAGCACCGTAATCGTAATTATTGGGATACGGCTTGCAAATGCCGAGGACGACAAGGAGCATCAATACGGTCACGAGAGGTTTGAATGTGTGGCTACACTTGTTTTGGCGGGGCTAATTTTGGCAGTGGGGCTTGGGATTGGATGGTCCGGTGTGCAGTCTATTATTTCGGGCGAATATATATTTTCTGAACCGGGTGTACTGGCATTAGTGGCGGCGATAGTCAGCCTCATCGTAAAAGAAGGCGTTTTTTGGTATATGAGGACAGCGGCAAAAAAAATTGATTCCAGCGCGCTTATGGCAGACGCTTGGCATAGCCGCACAGACGGACTTTCTTCCGTTGGTAGCTTTGTCGGTATTCTTGGTGCGCGTATGGGTTTCCCAATCATGGACTCTTTGGCGGCGATTGTCATTTGCCTTTTTATCGTAAAAACAGCAGTACAAATCGCAGTAGAGTCTTTGGGGAAAATGACAGACCGCGCTTGTGACGACAAAACAGTGGAAGCCATGAAAGAAACAATAATGGCACAAGACTCCATACTATCCATAGATGCGCTAAGAACACGCATGTTTGGCAATAAAATATATGTAGATGTGGAAATCGGCGTAGACTCGGAAGTAACATTCAAACAAGCGCACGATGCGGCGCATAGAGTGCATGATGCAATCGAAAGCGAGTTCCCAAAAGTTAAGCACTGCAAAGTCCACGCAAACCCCATAGAAACGGCGGCAAAAGAATGATAAACCTTGATTACGCCTCACATACACCCGCTTCTGAAGCCGTACTCGCCGAGTTTTGCCGTGTGGAAAGAGAATGCATGGGCAACGCCATGTCCGCTCATTCTCTCGGCCGCATAGCATATGCCGAGCTTTCCCGCGCAACCGAAGGTATAGCAGAACTCCTAAACGTAAACCCCACAGAAATCATCTACACATCAGGCGCAAGCGAGGCCAATAATATGGCAATCAAGGGCATAGCAAACACATCAGTAGGCAAACATATTCTTTCCTCTTGTTTGGAGCATCCTTCCATAAGCGGAACTTTGGCTCATCTTGCCGAAAAAGGATGGGAAATTGAGCTGCTAAAAATCCAACCAAACGGCAAAATAGACCCGACACACCTACAAGCCGTAATCCGCCGCGACACCGCACTTGTTTGCATAAATGCGGTGGACAGCGAGCTGGGTGTGATACAGGATATAGATGGTTTGACATACCATTTTAATGGGCATAAGCCTAAGTTGCATGTGGATTTTGCACAGGCAATGGGCAAAGCAACTTTGCCGAGCAGTTATTCTACACTATGCTTTTCGCCGCACAAGTTTTATGGGCTAAATGGATGCGGTGTGCTTATCAAACGCGAAGGTGTGGTGCTTGAACCACTCATACACGGCGGAAATCATCAAAACATCTACCGTGCAGGAACGCCTTCCCCTGCACAAGCCGCCGCCTGTTACACCGCATCAAAAATCGCAATCGAGGGTCAAGAAAAAAACCTAAAAACTGTACGCAACCTACGCGAATATGTAATGAAAAATTTGCCCGACGCAGTGAAAATAAACAGCCCCTCCGACGGCAGTCCATACATCCTAAACTTAAGCATAGATGGCATACGAGGCCACGAAATGCAAGCTCGCTTAAACGAACGCGGTATTGCAATCTCCGTAAAATCCGCCTGCTCTACAGACAACGCACCTTCACGACCTGTCTTTGCCGTCACCGGTGAAAAAAAGCGCGCATTAAACTCTTGGCGGGTGAGCTTTAGCCATCTGACAACAACCCGAGAGCTTGATGCATTACTTTCTGAAATTACTTCAATTTGCCAAACCGTCTGTCTATAGCTATATCAACAACCACATATGAAGCCATCAGCAGGACAAACTGCACCGCAATGACAATAATCGCAAAAATTTCTACATTCATAAACCCATGACGTATCACCAAAAACATAGCTATAGCGGCCATCGGTAATGTAACAAGCCCCATAAAAAACCAAATGCGCCCCCCAAATCTATGCGCGAACTCCCATGTTTTTTCGTTTTGCATAGAGCGACGTGTACGGAAGCCCGCAAAATAATTCGGCCCCGTAGGTGTATCGTGTCTATACATAAAACCCAAAAATATTAGCGTAAGCGGCAAAAGTAATGATACAATAAACATGCTTGTTTCCATCGTCAAATCCCCCCTCTGATTTTATTATATACTAAAGAACATCATCTTTAAAGCTTGGAGCCACATATGAAAAACTTATCCGACCTGCAAAAAATCGAGCGCAGCACCCACAAAAAATTCCGCCGTGAGCTGTGGCGGCCATTTGTTGCCGGGATACAGCAATACGAGCTGATTAAACCCGGCGACAAAATCGCTGTATGTATTTCCGGCGGAAAGGATTCCATGCTTATGGCAAAGCTAATGCAACAGCTTCATCGCTATAGCGAAATTCCTTTTGAGGCCGTCTACATGGTCATGAATCCCGGATACAACGAAATCAACTTCCAAAAAGTTGTCACAAATGCGGCATTCTTGGACATCCCCATAAAAGTGTATGATTCGGATATATTCGAAGTCGTGTCAAAGACCGACCGCTCGCCATGCTATCTCTGCGCAAGGATGCGACGCGGATTTTTGTATGCAACGGCACAAAAACTCGGTTGCAACAAAATCGCACTCGGCCACCACAAGAGTGATGTCGTAGAAACTACACTTATGGGAATGCTCTACGGTGCGCAATTTCAAATAATGCTACCAAAACTAAAGAGCCAAAACTTTGAAGGTATGGAGCTTATCCGCCCTATGTACTGTATCTCCGAAGAGGCCATCGTCGCATGGAAACGGTACAACAACCTGTCATTTATACAATGCGCTTGTCCGCTTTCGGAAAATTGCAATATCTTTGACGCAAGCGGCGGGTCATCCACTCGCCAAACAGTAAAGGCGTTGCTCTCACAACTAAAAAAGGACAATAAAGATGTAGAAAAAAGCGTCTTTAATAGTCTGCAAATGCTAAACCTCGACACCGCAATCGGATACAAGTTAAATGGGGTCGAACATAGCTTTTTGGAAGGCTTTTGACCGGTTATGACCAAAACATCTACGAGCAGAATCACAACAAATATCAAGAAGTGATGACCTGTTACATGATATGCTGTTTTTGAAAGGATGGGACAGCATGAATCAATGGAATGTGTCAATTCAAAAAATCATTGAATGGCTTGAGCTTAATATCGAAAACAATCCTACACTGTTAGATATGTCTCGGGAGATTGGTTATTCGCCTTATTATTGCTCTGCCTTGTTTCATAAGGTTTGCGGAGTGACACTCAAAAGTTATTTGGCCGGTCGCAGATTGTGTCATGCCGCGCTTGCATTACGCGATTCAAGCGATAAAATTATTGACATAGCCTTGCGATTTGGGTTTTCGTCCCAAGAATCTCTGACGAGGGCTTTTGTGAAGGCATACGGCTGTACACCGTATACTTATCGGAAAAACCCGAAGCCTATAAAACTTTCCATCAAATATGATGTCCTTACTCCCGACAATAACTTATTTGGAGGTAAAGGTATGAGTACAGTAAAGGACGCAACTGTAAAATATGAGTATATCCCTGCGCACAAATATATTGGTATTTGGGATATAAGGGCAAAGAATTATTGCGAGTTTTGGCAATACCACAACTGCGATTATGTAAGCGGTATAATCGAAAGTATGCGACCTGCATCGTTGGAATCTGTGGGCTGCCACCAAGCGGGATGGTTTTACGAAAATGGCCAAAAAGGTTATTTTTATGGCTTCGGTGTTCCAGCTGATTATCAAGGCGAAGTACCGGAAGGGTTTGCCATTAGGGCTATTCCCGCATCTACCTATCTCGTCTTTTCCCACCCACCCTTCGATTATCTTGCCGATAATGACCAAGTAATGCAAAAGGTTGAGAATCTGGCGTGGAATTACAATCCCAAAGAAAATGCCGAATGGTGGATTAAAAACGGACACAAATGGAATGAATCAGAATGCCCGATTTATCATCGCCACTTCCCCGAAGTTTTAGGGTATGAGGTATTGCGCCCTGTATTTACATTTTAAACGCACATGTTATCACAGACTCGCACTGTTGCTTTTTGCTTTATCAATTTTCCGCGAACGTATAAAAATGATACGCTTGCGGAAAATCAGCCCTTTTCATATGTAGCCTTCGTCATTTTCTGACGATAATGAGAAGGATTAATAATATGAATTTATAGGAGGACAGTCGCATGATTAACACATCCTACAACCCACTAACCGCGCAGGAAATTAAATTTGCAAAGGCGTTCAAAATCCACCAACAGGCGCGAGAAAAAATACAACAACTAAAAGCAAGTGTTGGAGCAGAAACCGCAGAAGACATACTCTCAAAAGCGAACGAATGCGAAGAAACAAAAGGAGCTTTAGACGAAATCATCGCACTACGCAGAGACAATCACGACTTATTTACGCATGAATTTTCCTACGCAATGTTTGGCATAAAAGTCATGGGAAGCCTACAATGGCAAGCAGAACTACTTGAAGCCATCGCTCGTGGTACTAATTCGGCACGTAACTTTCCGCAGGGGGACTTTAACTTTGACGAACAGACAAATGCCATCACATTGGGCATGGGTAGCAAAATCCCGATGGGGCATTATAATCTCCATATTTTTGATGATATTATGGGTGCGTTTGAAAACCATGTTCGTAATCCGCAGGATAGGACACAAATCGAAGGACGTGTTCCGTCTGTGTACTTAACCGCATTAAGCTGGTTGCTATTCGCTTCACAAACAAGAAATTCCAGTCTTGGCACAAACATAGCGTATTCTGATGACAAGCAATTAAACAGCAACGTTATTTCACTTTTGCAAAAAATGGGCGTAGACACAAGCCGCGATTTTTCCATCAACGGAACGACCTTTGAAATCCGCAACGGCAAAGTCCAAACACAAGGCTACACCCCTCGCGGAAATCTAAATGCTTCATTCATAGGCGAAGAAGGAATGCGCGAAATCATGGCACGAGCCTACGCACAAAATTTGTTTAATCCGACAAATGACTAAAGTCACCCTTGAAGTTCTAAAATTGCCCAAAATGCGGGTTTTGGTTCAAAATTTCCGTCTTGGTAATTGTGAAGTAATGGCGCACCACCTGACAGCCAACTCCATTCATCTGCCATGCCCCAGAACGATACGCGGTCAATATAATTTGAAAATTCCATAAACAGTGCGAATAAATCTCTGTACATGTTAGCTTGTTGGCGGTGTTGGGCGGCGGTTGGTTGCATCGCTCCGCCGTGCAAAGATACATTGCGTGATACGTCAAAATCCGCAAGCCTTACATCCAATTCCGTAATATGAATGCGTGCGCCGGTTGCGGCAAATCGCTGAAGTGTTGCCCGGATATAGTTTAAGTCTGTTGAAAAACTTTCGGCCAACTGGTAATGCCCTTGCATTCCTATTGCCTCTATAAGAAGTCTCCCGTCATAGAGCGGGTCGCGTTGCCAGCGCACATTGATTTGCTCAACCATTTGTGCCATTGCCTCGCGTTTTCCCGGAAGGTATTCAGAAAAGTCATTGTACATCAGCATAGCGTAAGGGTCTGCAATACGCGCAAAACGGAATGCGTAATACATGAAATCCGAACCGCATTCATTGCCTGTCGTGCCATTGGCAAAAGCATCGTACCACGTAGCATAAGTTCTGTTTTCTTCTGCACTAAGCGTGCTGCGTCTCCTTAAATGCCGCCGCCAGTCGGGGTTTGCATTCCATGCCGAATGGTCAATCCAACTGTTAAATGCTTCGTTTACAACCTCCCATGCATCCATTCGCCCGCGGTATCTGCCTGCAACTGCTGTTACATACATTTCCATATTGGCAATTGCTTCGGCGCGGGTTAATGGCTCGTCGGTAGCAACGTTGTTTCTTGTGGTGTTCACCATCCATCGCCTGTATTCCTGTCCCCAAAAAAGCACATGTCCTTTCAAATACAAATCATTTTCATTTGCCCAATCTACAATGCGGTCTGCTTGTACCCAGTTCCATGTTTCCGGGTTAAAGTTGGGCTCTACCGGTGTAATTTGATTGATTTTGTGATGGTTTTCCGCCGTAATTGCATTGTACTGATGCAAAAAATGTGCCATTGCGCCACGTGATTCTAAACGATGGAAATCACCCCAACCGCCCCAAATATTGCCCACAAGAAAATAATCGGCAAACGCTTGTGCCAAAGAAGGAATCCTGTCTGCGGGAAGCGGCGGCGCAATCGGAACCAAACGGATACTGTCAACGATAAAAGACATACTTTCTGCATACGAGTTGGTTTGAATGCGGAAAGTGTTAAAGCCGGAAAGAGGGAATCCGCTAACAATCATATCCATGCTAAACGGCCCGTAGCTTAATGTAAAATCCGGGCTTGCGGTGCGTACTTCCGCGCCATCAAACCACGGAAATATATTGTTGCCGTACATTTGCAAGAACATCTGCGAGTTTGCAGGAATCGGAGACATGGCACGCCCCGATACTTCCAATGTGTATTCAACACCCGGTACAAGGTTGAGCGCGGAAATGCGAATATCCAATGCGTCCCAAGTATTTTGCCGCCCGGTTACGCTTATGGCGGGATAACCTTGGTGGGTAGTAACCGTTATGGTCGGGTTTCCGCTTCTTTGCAAATATGTGAATTGTGCGATTGCATTTGAAATGTCAGTACC
>WRGY01000039.1 GCA_009786925.1 Defluviitaleaceae bacterium
GCATCGCCTACAAGGGGAGGTCGCAGAGCATCTATTCTACCAAGTAACATCATATTTGGAAGAATCAGGTGAAATCGACTACACCAACGTATTTATAAGGCTTGTTTGTGCAAAAGCCAATGTGAACCTTCGTGCAACATGGTAAAACGTAGACGGGGTATGTTGCGTTTGGCTAATAATGAAGGATTGATTATAACCGTACCCTTTTCTACAGGAATTTTCTCAGCTTGTCCGCTATGCTCGTCCAATACCTCGACCGTGCCGTTATTAAACGCCGTTATGCCTAAGATGTTGTTTCCAACGCACAAGTGGCGGTAACTCACTGCTAAGCGCAGATAAAATTCAAGAAATCTGTCTACATCCAGTTCACAAGGGGTTTCAAGCGCATGTGGCGCAAAGTCACGAACAAGTTTTTCCGCATAATCATCCAACGAACCGTAAGTTGTATACGGTATCATAGAGAATGAATAAGATGTTTCAAATTCAATCATAAGCACCTACTCCTTTTCCTCAAGCTGCCTTGTGAATCGTTGCCAATCTGCATCACTTGCCTTTTCTTTGGCAATACGCAGAGCGATACGTGCGGCTTTGCTTTCATTGATATACTCGGTTAAATCCGGCGGTGACGCTGAACGCGCTTTGCCCCATAAGTCGTAAAGGGTTTGCTTGTCCTCGTTGTTAAGCCGCAAAACCTCTACAACTGAATCCAAAAGCACACGGTCAACAGGCGAACGCCGCCCGGATAGGAGAATTTTCTGATGGCTTGGCGGTGGTCAATGTTGGAGGCATCCAAGAGCGTTTTTCAGCCTACCATATCCCCAAAGAGAAAATTGCAACAATGCAAAATGAAATCGTTATGATGGTTAGACCGTCCATGAAAAAAGACTTGGGGCGGTGCAACCTTGCTAACGGCACATTTATTTATTCTATGTGGCAGGGTTACAGGGCAAGCGACTATCAACAAGCCTTTGAAAGTTGGCTTGGCGAGAACGGTTTCCGCAGTTTGTATTTGCATACGAGCGGACATGCTACCGTTTCAGATATTAAACGCTTGATTGACGGGCTGAATCCACAAAAAATCGTGCCAATCCACACAATGATGCCTGATGCGTTTCTTGAATACTCAGACAATGTAGCATTGAAAAAAGACGGGGAAATTTTTAAGCTGTGATTTTGGGAGGGTGAAGATTGTGAAGCAAGAACTTTTGGACTATATACGTCGCCCCATACCGCAAGGCATCCCCATTGTGCCGCAGTCTATTCCGATTGTGTTTTTTGGTGAAATAGACAAGGCTCGTCTTGCTACCATCGCTATTAACCCAAGCAACAGGTTTACGCAGAACTGGACGATTATAAGCCAAAGATATGGCGGCGTTTTCAAGTGTCTGATAACATAATCGTAGTGCGGTTTGGGTACATCATTCAAGTGTTGTTTGAAATGATAGCAAGCCACTTGATGGCCCTCGAAGTACCATTCAGCGATAATTTTCACAACTACATGAAAATAAAACACCCCGGCGAATCAATGGATAAGTTTAAGTTTTTCGGTAAGGACGATTTTACCGTTATCCGTTACGATATTTTAGACGATGAGTTGGAGCCGTTTTCTGACCCACACCGAAACGTGCGTGTTGTAGATGCCACGACGGAAAAATTGCGTCGCGCTGTACACAATCTTAACGACAAAATAAATCTCAATTATGACTTTGGCGATGATTGGTGGGTATCATTAACCCTTGAAAAAATCATTGAGGACAAAGACTTGCCGGGTAGTGACTTGCCGCGGGTGATAGACGGCGCAGGTTTTGGTATCATTGAAGATGTTGGCGGTACAGGTGGATTAGAAGATTGTGCAAAAGCGTTTAGAAAGAAAAAAGGCACAGATTACAAGCGCTATAGCGATTGGCTTGGAGTTAAAGATTAGACATGGCGGCTTTTGACTTAGACGATATGAATTTCCGCTTGAAGAAAATACCGCGCATCTATAAACAGTCGTATGAAGATAGAATGACCCCAACACAAAAATCCATTGACCTAATTGAGCGGAAATACCTACTCAAAAAATAATAAACAAGCGGAATGGAGTACCCCATATGGATGCAACGGCCAAGTATGCCGAGCATATCGAAAAAATCGCTCGTATCGTACAGGATGGTTTCCTTGATATTAGCAAAAAGATAAAGTCCGGTAAGCTGACCCAAGAACAAAAAACGGCAGTAAACTCGCTTCCGCATGATGTGATTACTGCTGAAGCGGTTAATCGCTTGGCTAAATTTCCTAACGATTGCTGTATGGACGCAGCTCATGTATTAGCGATTATATTTATCGCCATTGCGGAGCAATCAGGGAATAAGCATGAACAACTGGAATTTATCCGCTGTATGCCAACAGAGAATACAAAAATAAAAATGTTTGACTTCCACCAATGGCTCATGGTTGACGGTTTCCATGTGGATATAACCTTCGGACAATTAAAGACCGTCCAAAAAGATAACACGCACAAAATTGTTTTTCCTATCCATCCGATTATTGGTAATGACGATTATATCTACGCAAGCGCAAAAGCGACATCCGAAGATGCCTTTGCTGTATTTGCAAACTACATCATCATAAATTATTTTCGGAAACCATAAAAAATAATATGCAAAACAAAAACTTGGGAGGAATTTCAAATGCCAAAATTACTTTATCAAGGACACGGTAGCTTCCGTCTGACCGCCGACAACGGCACAGTCATTTATGTAGACCCGTATGCAGGGGAAGGTTACGACCTGCCTGCCGACATTATCCTTGTCAGCCATCAGCACGGCGACCATAATCAAGTGCATTTGTGCGCCCAAAAGCCCGATTGTAAAATTATAACCAACGAAGAAGCAATAACGGACGGCAAGCACAACAGTTTTTCAATCAACGGCATTAACATTCAAGCCACCGATGCGTATAACGAAAACCATGACCCAAAGCAATGCGTTGGCTTTTTAATAACGCTAGACGATGTGAAGCTATACGCCTGCGGCGATACGTCAACTACCAAGCAGATGGAGCGATTTGTTGACTTGGAAATTGACTACGCCATACTTTGCGGCGACGGTGTTTACAATATGGACTTGAATGAAGCCGCCGAGTGTGCGCGGCTCATCGGCGCGAAGCACAACATTATCATTCACCTAAAACCCGGTGAACTGTTTGACCGCGAACGTGCTGAAAAATGGAACGCACCAAATAAAATTATTGTAGAGCCGGGAGAGGAAATTGCTCTTTGAAGATATGCCACGTAGATATGGACGCTTTTTTCGCCGCCGTAGAGGTTAGAGATAACCCCGAACTGGCAGGCAAACCCCTTATAATCGGCGCACTTCCAAGCGAACGCGGCGTTGTGTCAACGTGCAGCTATGAAGCGCGCGTTTATGGTGTGCGGTCTGCAATGAGTATAAAGGAAGCCTACCGCCGCTGCCCTCATGGAATCTACATGCACCCCAACGGGCGCAAGTATGTAGAGGTGTCACGCCAAATTCATAAAATTTGGAGCGACTTTACTGATGTTGTCGAGTACGTCTCTCTCGACGAGGGTTTCTTGGACGTGACAGGCTCGGAGCATTTGTTTGGCGGCGCGGCGGCCATCGGGCATGAAATAAAACGCCGCACAAACGAAGAAGTGGGTTTGACTTGTTCCGTAGGCATTGGCTACTCGATGATGTCCGCAAAATTGGCAAGCGAAGAAAAAAAGCCCGATGGATTTTTTGAAATTCTCACCCCGACCAATCTGCGTAACCTTATCATAGACCGCAACGTAAGAATCATCTACGGCGTAGGCGCAAAGACCGCAGAGGAACTTGCGCGAATAGGCATAACGACCGTGCGTGAAATATACGAAAATTCCGCAGGGGTAATCTCCTTGCTTGGCAATCATGGCAAGCAAATTGTAGAACTTGCCGAGGGCATTGACCCCCGCAAAGTTACAGCCGAGGCTGATACAAAATCTATCGGCTTGGAACATACTTTCCAACAAGATATAACCGACTTCAATTATCTGAAAGACGTGTTACTTCTGACTGCTGAAAAACTCAGCTTCGATATACGGCAGAGAGGACTTTACAGCCGCACCATCACATTAAAAGTGACGTACAAAGATATGAAGTCTATCACTCGTTCCAAGAGCGGCGCGTTTACCGATAAGACCCATGACATTTATAAAACCGCCGCCGCATTGTTTGACAAGATTGAAAAGCGCGCCATTCGCTTGATTGGCATTACGCTAAACAATTTATCCGATACCCCCGACCTTCAACTGTCTTTGTTTGATATGGAGAAAGATACACAACGGGGCAACTTAGACGGTACGCTGATGAAGTTACAACAAAAATACGGCAGACGTATAATAAAAACTGCCGACGTATTACGTGCAGAACAAAGTGTTAGCGAGGACGATTAACTGTGACGAAATATTTTGAATACGGCGAAACAGAACTCGCCCACTTGCGTAAAAAAGATAAGAAACTCGGCTCGGCGATTGACCGCATTGGCATGATTCGGCGTGAAGTAAACCCCAACCTGTTTTCTTCCCTTGTTGAAAGCATTATAGGGCAACAGATTTCTAACAAAGCGGCGGCTACAGTTTGCCGTAGACTGCATGAATTGTGCGGCATGGATTCGCATAGGCTTAACGCATTGACTGTTGAAGAAATACAAGCCTGCGGTACGTCCACACGGAAGGCAAGCTACATCAAGAACATAGCCGAAGCCGCCGTTACAAAGGTGATAGATTTTGATACCTTTCCCGAAAAAACCGATGAGGAAATTATAAAAACATTGACCGCCATAAAAGGAATAGGCGTTTGGACTTCCGAGATGCTACTTATGGCATATCGGGCATTTCAGGTGTCGGAATCGCACTTAGATTATCATTTGCACCGTGAGGGGTAACATCTCTGCCACCTGCTTGGGCGAGTGAAATTAAATCTTCCTCTGTTACGGCATTGAGCAAATAAACATTATCGGTACTGCGCTGACGGTCAATGATTAAATAAAAAACATTGCCGTCCTCTGTACCGATTGTAAAAAACTCTATGCCGTCGTTGTCGTGGACGTTATCAACAACTGTGCCCGTACCATCAGGAGTGAACGGTCGCATACCTCCTGTGGGTTGGGCATCTTCTGGAATAGCTGATTCTGTTGGCGGTGGCGTAGGTGTCGGCGCAATAGATGGGTCAAAAAATGGATTTCGTACCCGAATAACACCTGACACATTTCCTAATAAATCAGCCGCTTGGATTGAAATATACTCTTGGTTATTTGCATCATCTACATAGTCAGAAATGTGCATAGCAAGAGCGGATGTGTTGCCGTCTATATCGGTAACATTTGTCGGTGATGGGAGTATCTTAATCCCCATAGCGACCGGTACACAAGGGAAAGAATTTTTTAGAAAAATAGGCAGGTGGCGATATATCCGCCCCTGCCTGAAATATTTAATCATCGTAATGCCCTTTACATTGTGAAATTTCAAGATTATTGTCTTTTATACGATGTTTTTTACTACCAACCGCCGATATTCTTGTTTTAATGGCTTAGGTGTAATGTGTAAAGCATTTGAATATGGAAACTCTATCAGACCTTCGGCAGCTTCTATCATTTTATTTGCAAGTTTTTCAGCCGCCAAAGGATTATGAAGTTCTTTGCTGATATACCTTATGATTTCTACCATATCCTGTTTTGCTATCGGCAGATACTCTAATTTGTACACTATATTAGCCTCCGATAGCTTCCTTCATTGAACTAAGCACATCTTTAGATGAGTACCTTGTGTTTGTATATTCTGCCTCTCGCTCTGCTTCCAGCAACTGGAAATATACTTCACTTTCAAATTGCATATTTTGAAAAGCCTCCATGCTTAAAACAACCATATTCCCGTATCCATTTTTTGTGAGGAACACAGGTTGCGCTGTTTCATGTACCGTTTTTGATATTTCTGCAAAATTATTTCGTAAATCTGATACTGGTCGAATTAAATTCATTTTCAACAACTCCAATTGCATTTTAGCATAATTGCGCTAATTTTCAACGACTGTGATTAAAAAATCCTTTACATAATGTCTCAGGTGAAATCTCGGAAAGTATATTGTGTTCCTCTATAATCTCAGATACCGCAAATATGGTAAAATCCACCGTAGAATATCGTGTCATCAGCGTTGGCACAATTCACAAATCATACCATATGCGTAAAGCAATACAGCGAAATAAATACCATCGGAGGTGTGTGTTGAAAATAAAGTATGTAGCAACATGTCTAACTGATGCGCAAACATATGAATGTGAGAAGTTGGGCATCGAAGTCATGCGGGATTATGTGTATTCTTATGGGCAAATAAGTCATGGATGTGTAACGGATTTTTCTGTCCACTGTTTTAATTCTCATGCGCTGGAGGCTCTAAAAAACATGGGTGTAGGCCGCGCTACACTCCATCCGGAATTAAATCTCGCGCAAATAAGGGACATAAAAAAATGCATAGACACAGAGGCAATATTATATGGAAAAATCCCTTTGATGAAGATGAAAATAGCTCCAAAATCCACAAGTATAACTGATAGAAAGGGTGTGGAGTTTTTGATTCATGGCGATGATATTTATAATTGTATCCCCATATATATGGCAGACAAAATGGGAGATGTAGAAAAATCGGGAATCACTCACGGTCGCCTAATATTTACTACAGAGTCGCCCGAAGAAGTGCGCACAATCATCAAATCTTATATGTACCGAAAGATGATAAAGGTTGATTTCACAAGAGGCAAGTTTTATTCAAAGGTGTGAGCTGGACAAAACCACAAAATGCCTTGTATACTGGGCGGAGGTGATATAAATGTCTGAGCAAGTCAACGAAAATTTAATCCTCGAAGGTCGAAAGGCCGTATTGGAAGCACTAAATCACGACAAGCCTATCGACCGTATACTGTTGCGTCGTGATGGGGACAAGCCTATAGAAGGCACATTGCGTATGGTGGCGGCAAAGGCACGCGACCGTCGCCTTGTGGTGCAGGAGGTCGAACGTGCAAAGCTCGACGCTTTATCAGAAACAGGCCATCACCAAGGGGTAATTGCATTATGCCCTGCTGTGCCTTACTTCTCGGTGGAAGAAATCTTGCAAATCGCACATGACCGCGGCGAGCCGCCTTTTGTTATAGTACTCGATGGTGTGACCGACCCGCATAATCTCGGTGCGGTATTGCGCTCTGCCGATGCCGGGGGTGTG
>WRGY01000040.1 GCA_009786925.1 Defluviitaleaceae bacterium
TACATTTGGGCGCGGAAGGCGTTTTTGTGGGGTCGGGAATTTTTAAATCCGGAGACCCACAAAAACGCGCCGGTGCGATTGTAAAAGCTGTAGAAAACTATAAGGATGCTAAGATGATAGCCGAGCTAAGTGAGGATTTGGGCGAAGCAATGGTCGGCATCAACGAGTCGGAGATTAAAATAATGATGGCCGAGCGTAACGCGAGTTAATTTATCCATTCGACTATGTCGCGTAATACTTGTTGGTCTACGCGAGAGCGGATTCTGTACTCGTTTAGGATTTCTTCTATGGAGAAACCAAGCGATGGCATAAATAAGTGGTTTAAACCGGGATAGAGCTTGAAGGTCACATCCGTGCGGCCTTCGAGCAACTCCTTATACATATAAAAGTCTGTGTCTGTCAGTACCTGTACATCGTCATCGGGATGCATTATCAGCATTGGGACGTTTACTTTTTCCAGATACACAGGGACGGGATGGTTATAGATATCCAGCCAATAGTAGCCCATATTGCCCCAGTGGCGAAAATATGCCGTGCGTACTTCTTCCGAGGGCATATGCCTTATTTGGTTGAAAAATTCGTCCATGAGTTGGGTGTTTAACTCTATGATTTCCAGGTCGCCGGAGTCGAGGGCTTGGTTGCGGCTTACATCGAGCAAAAAGCGCGGTGAGCCTGCCCAGATGATGACACCGTCAAAGTTGCCGCCGCTTGCATGAATCCGAGGGGCGAGCATTCCACCGAGACTGTGACCAAGGATATATACTTCACTAATACGAGGGTCGGCACGCAACAGGTCGGCGGCCAGGATTGCATCCTCGATTGTTTCTTCCCATACAGTCATGCCGTCCATCTCGGACATGGCTCTGCCATGGGTGAGACTACGCTTGTTATATCTGATAACGGCAATACCGTTTTGGGAAAGATATTCTGCAATGTCACGGAAAGGCTCATTATCAAAAATCCGCTGGTTCATATCATGCGCTCCACTGCCATGCACAAGCACCACTGCGGGGACTGCTCCGTCGGCATGTCGCGGTAATGTAAGAATGCCGTGGAGTTCCCACTCCGTTCCTTCTCCGATGATTATTCTTTCGGAAACAACATGACGCTCAAGTGCTATTTGGCGTGGCATTTCTTCGCCAAAAAACACAGTCACACCGATGAATACAATCACAAGACCGACAATTGCGATTACCTTTTTTGCCATATGTTTTTTGTTAAAAGAAACAATGGCAAGTGCTACAAAAGCAGTTATTCCTATTGTGGAAGTAGCCAGCATCGGCAAAAACGCTCTCGGTGTAGCCAAGTCGGCAATCAGCTGAAAGCTCGAAGAAAAACCGGCAGGGTTATACGCGCCCGTGCTTGGTATAAGCGCGATGAGGGTAAGAAAAACAACAATCGCCCCTGCACTAATCATGCAAACAAAGCTCTTCTTTGTAAGGGTTGCGGCAAATGTGGTGATGGCAAGCAAAAGCACACCAAACAGCCACAAAATAAACATCGCAAAAGGTAAATTTTGTACAGCAGAGTCATCAAACAACAAAGCCGTATACGTCCAAGTCGTCATTACGGATAGCATAAAAACGCATGTCCAAACAATCGAAGCCGCTGTAAACTTTGCCAAAACAACCGCCGTGCGAGAAAGGCCCTTTGAAAGCATAATCGTAAGTGTACCGCGAGAGATTTCTGACGACAGCATTCCGCTAAAGACAATGACAAGTACAAAAAACGCCATGCCCATATTGCCGTAAAACTGCGCCCAAGAATCCAATGCAACAGGCTCTGTCATCAGCATACTAAAATCCATACCCGCCGTAGCAGGGTCGCTTTCCATCGCCCACCGCAATATCTCCGACATAAAGCGGGCAGTGAGTGGGCTAAGTATGCCAAAGAAAAGGAATACCGCTCCGAGGATGAGCAGCCTATGAGTTTTTATAGATTCGAGTAGCTCTTTTTTTAAGAAAACAGTGTAGTTCCTCATGAGGCCACCTCCAGATACAGGCTTTCCAATGTAGGCTCGAGAAGCTCAAACCTTATGGGTACAAGTTTTTGCTCGGCCAGAGCCGTGAGGATTTCGCCGCCGTTTATATCCGAGACTGTGATTATGTTTTCTTCGCGGCTGTGCTTGTATAGCGCGGCAAATCTATCTGCATCACTTTTTTCGGCGAACTCGACCACATAGTTGTCAGATTTGCGTTTTTTTAAATCAGCCAATGTGCCGTAGAGTGCGATTTTCCCGTTATGTAAAATCGCGGCATGGTCACATATTCTCTCTACGTCGGAGAGGATGTGCGTAGAGAAAATCACCGTAGTTTTCACTTCTGTCAAAATGGCCAGGATTTCTTTTCTGCCAATGGGGTCGAGTGCGGAGGTAGGTTCGTCACAGATGAGCAGTTTTGGGTCGCCGAGCAGAGCTTGTGCTATGCCGAGCCGCTGTTTCATCCCGCGAGAAAAGCCGCCGATTTTGCGGTTGGCTTTTTCCAGTCCGACGAGTTCGAGCAATTCGGCACCGCGCTTTTTTATTTTTGCCGCGTTCATACCCGCGAGTTGGCCGCAGAGCATTAGATATTCCTTTGGCCGCATATAGTTGTAAAACTCGGGGACATCGGGCAGATAGCCTACACTTTTTGCGGTTTTGCCATATGTGACACGCTCGTCGCAGATAGAAATCTCGCCGCTGTCACTTTCCAAGAAGCCAAGTGCCATGTTCATTGTCGTGGTTTTTCCCGCGCCGTTAGCACCAATCAAGCCAAATATACTGCCCATGGGTACATCGAAGGATATGTCAGAAATCACTCGGTTTGCACCAAAACTCTTGGAAAGATTTTTTATGGAGAGTGCGTTCATTCTGCATCTCCTTTGCCGATTACAAAATACAAAATCGGGCCGATTATGTTTATGCATATGGCGATGATTAGCCATAATGTGCGGTTGCCGGACTTGTAGTGATTATGCCTCAAAATGTGTACCACTGCGGCTACCATAAGCGCGATTTGTATAATCACAAGCGGTGCCAAGAGCATTAACAATGCAGATAAATCCATCATGTTAGTTGCCTCCTTTAATATAGTTTTTTAGTTTATTTACAAGCCGAGTGTATTCCGGATAGCTTTGTAAGTCCGCAAATACAGGGCTTTGTAGTTGTTCTAACATGCTTTGTTTTACGGTGGCTTCGTTACGGACGGCTATGGTTGCATTTTCTGCAAGAAAGTCCGTGATTTTGTCAAAAAACTCGTCACCACTAATCGAAATAGGGAAAAAGCCGTTGATGCAAACATCGACAAATTTTTCTAACGCACTAATCGCGGGGGATTGCAAACCGTTAGCCGAATACATCTGCGCACCCAAAATATACATTATACCCATGTTGTTTGGCAAAAGCTGCCGCATGTTAAACAGCGTGGCGAGCTGCTCTGCGCGCTTGTAAATAGGCTCGGCGATACTTAGATTTGAGCAATTATTTTGCAAATTTATCATTAGCGACTGGAATGTTTTCATTAAATTTTGATACAAATCCGCCTGAAAAATTTCTTCGGATTTGTCCTCGTTGCCAAGAATCCGATATGCCTGTGCGATGAGTGCGCTGTCCGGTGAGTAGTCCTGTATATTTTCGCCGAGGATTTCCAGCACCTTTTCGCCTTCGTTTAGGGATAGATGGCACATAGCCTGTATATTTGCTGCACCTGCCGCCAGTCCCCTTGATTTGCTGTTTGCTGCCCTTTCGCAAAGAGCTATTGCTTGTTTTATTGTTTGCTCTGATATAGCGGGGTCTGCCGCCATGTTGGCGTGATTGATATATAAAACTGCCATCCTTAAAAGAAGCAAATGACATGAATAGTATTTTTTAGTGATGGCTTCGCAATCTGCCATTACTTCTTCAAAGGGTTTTGTTGTAAAATCAAGTGCGAGACGTTGATATAGCTTTTCGATGTCTGACTCTGTCATCTGCGGCGAGTAACCCATCAAATCATCTATGCTAATATCAAAATACGCCGCAAGAATAGGCAACAGCGCAATATCAGGGTAGCTTTGCCCTGTCTCCCATTTAGAAACAGATGCCTTTGTCACACCGACATATGCGGCAAGTGCGTCTTGCGTAATGCCTTTTTCGCGCCGTTTTGTAGTTATTGTTTCGGCCAAATTTATTTCTTTCATGTTTAAATCAACTCCTATGTACATATGCTAAACGAAACAAAGTCAACCGGCAAGCGACTTGCGGTTGACTTTGGGTCTGAAAATCAACTGATGGGATACTATAGCGAAACCGTTCCTTATTCATTTCGCTTTATCTGTTAAACATCTCCGTGAGATACCTAAGCTGTGCCTCCTGATGATGGTTTAGCATATCCTCTGTGTATCGGAATTTCCACCACCCCTGCGCAAGTCCGGGGCAGTTCATACGGTCGGACGCACCGAGATTCATGATGTCCTGTATGGGTACGATGGCGTAGAGTGCGTTTGTGCCCAGCGCGAGTTTGATTAAATCCCACGCGACATCGTTTCCGCTTATGCTTAACATTCTGCGGAGATAGTCGCGTTCGTTTTCGGGAGATTCTGCATACCATCCCTGGGTTGTATTGTTATCATGTGTACCTGTGTATACCACGGTGCGGCTGTCTTCGTAGTTGTGCGGGATATGATTTGATACGCCTGTAGGGTCGAAGGCAAAATGTAAGACTCGCATACCGGGTAGTTTGTTATATGTGCGGAGTTTGTCTACAGCGGGTGTGATTTCGCCCAAATCCTCTGCAATGATAGGCAGGTCGCCGAGACGTTTTTTTAGCGCATCAAAGAAGCTCTGTCCGGGGCCTTTCAGCCACTTTCCTTTTACTGCGGTTTTTTCTGTCGCAGGCACTGCCCAATAAGCCTCAAAGCCGCGAAAATGGTCTATGCGCACGATGTCTACCATTCCCAGTACAGCTTGTATGCGCTTGCACCACCATTCGTAGTCGGTCTTTTTATGTGCTTCCCATTTGTACAGCGGATTGCCCCAGAGTTGTCCTGTCTCGCTAAAATAATCGGGTGGTACTCCCGCGACAGATGTGGGTCGCCCATGCTCGTCCAGTACATAAAGCTCGGGGTTTGCCCACACATCGGAAGAATCCTCCGCCACAAAAATCGGTATGTCTCCGATAATAGAAACTCCTGCCTCATTTGCGTATTCCTTGAGATTGCTCCATTGGCGGAAAAATTCGTATTGCAAAAACTTACAAAACTCTATAGCGTCGGCATGGGTTTTGCGTGCTTCTGCAAGGGCGGCTGTGTTGCGTTTAGCAAGTGGTGTCGGCCATTTATGCCATACCTGACCGCCAAAATGGTCTTTTAGGGCATAGAAAAGTGCGTAGTCGTCCAGCCAGTCATTTTGCTTGCAAAATTTTGATAGCTTGTTTTTTTGTGCCGCTGTCGCATTTGCTTTAAAGCACTCAAACGCCTTGCGTAACAGCTTCATCTTGTATTCTATCGCCCAGCCATAGTCAATGGAGCGTGGGTCAAACCATGGCTTATCGTTTACATCTGCATCGGACAGCCAACCTTGCTTTTGTAGTTCGTCGGGGCTAATCAAATAGTGATTGCCCGCAAACGAAGAAAAACTCTGGTAAGGCGAATCCCCATATCCCGTAGGTCCGAGAGGAAGCACCTGCCAAAGTTTTTGTTTTGCCCTTTTAAGAAAATCGACAAACTGATACGCGCCCCATCCAAGGTCGCCCATCCCAAAATGCCCCGGGAAAGATGTAGGATGTACAAGTACGCCGCTTGCGCGTGGTTTTTTGTGTAGATTAAACATATGAAAACCTCCTTCATATGAAAATTTTAGCACAAATTGCCGCGCTACGCCACCAGTTCCGGACTCATCAGCCCTCTATATTTTCCGTCTCTGCATAGCTTGTCATTATAAATCCCGATGACCACATCAGGATTTTCTTTTTCTTCTACTTTTACGCAGTCGGGACGGAATCCAATCAACATACCATTGTTGCGCCCCAGACTGGAAAATGGAATCATTCGGATTCTACTGTAAAATCCCTCATCCCTCACTGCTAATAACACGGTCAAATCATTTTCTTGCTTTTCATAAAACAAAATTTTTAGGCTGTCGGGCAACAGAGGTTTTACATGTTCAAACTCGGCTATGATGACGGGTGACTTGGAAAGCGGCTCTTTTAGGCTATGTCCCGTATCCACCAATGCGTCAAAGTTGCAGTCATTTCCTTCGACAGAAATACAAACACTGCATAGCATTTGTTTCTTTAGAGTAAATCTCTCTGCCATGCTAAGTCCAAATTTGATTGCCGCATAGCTCAACACCATACCAATCAACGCAATCTGCCAGCTTATCGTCCGCGTAAAGCCATCCCAATCGGCTGCGATAAAGTAAAGCGCGTATGGAATATCCGTGAGGAAAAACAATGCCATGCCCAATCCGCCCACGGTAAAGGAAATCACATAAGCCACAGCCATATAACGTGCAAAAACGCGCCATCCCGCAGGCCTAAAGGCCACGGCCACCCCTGCACATAAAATCACTACAGAAGAAACCACAACATTAATAAAGCGCAAGGACTCGACCACGATAAGTAGTGTATAAAGCAGAGCCATCACCCCTGACCCCGCCAAAAGCCACCGTGCCTTAGCTCGCGCTCGCACAACCTTCGAAAGTATCCACAGCACAAAGCCGTTCATTATAAGATTTACAAGAAACAAAATATCAGCATACAGCGTCACAAATATCACCCTGAGAATAGTATAAACCTTACCCCGGGCGAAAAATGTCAAATCCTTTCTTGGATTTCATGTTCAATAAAAGATTTGATAAACGGTCTGCTTTTTTCTGTCATAAGAAATTCAAAGCAGTTGTAGCGACATTTTTGAAAATGGCTGTCACCTATCATAAAGTCATAGCCCACGCATTTTGGGCTACAGCCATTGTTTACAAGGCGTTTGCATACGCCCGAGTTTTCGATATGTGCAATCATTTCGGAAGGCAATGTGTTTAAAAAATCAGGATAATTACCAATCCGCTCCCCATAAATGCGGGTTAGCATACCGTTTTTTCGGAACACAAAATTCATAATTGCCCTCGGGGGTTTTCCGTATTTATAGGAAGCAAGATAGCCGCTCTTTTTCTCTTCAAAAGTCGCCTTGCATCCCTTATCCAACAGATAACCATGCAGGTCACGGACAAATGCTTCATTATCCGTATCTACTACGCCCATAAACTGCTCGAATGTAATTTTTGTCTGTGTCATACAAACTCTCCCAAAGCAACCTCTATCGGTTTGCCTATATTCATTTCTTTTCTCCACTCGGGAGCCTCGCCACAGTCGCTGTAGTACTCGTCCAAGCGACTGATTTTGCCGTCTGTCAGCTTCACAAAAGCAGTTACAAGATGGGTAGATTCGTCAGAAAAAATTTTTGTTACCATTACAATGCCGTCGTTTGTTGTCTCGACCCGCATACTCTCTCCATTCCACTGCCCCGGATACTCACAATTGGCACGGATATACTCATCCACTGTAAACTGCTCATCGCTATCATGCCAGCAGATAATGGCATCGTGAGTGAAATAGCCCTTTAGGCCAACGGCATTTTGCTTTGCCACATCTTGTACAAACTGTTCTACATTAAAATGCATAGCCATTTAAGTCATTCTCCTTTTTCTGAATTTTTAACGAGTCCATCATAACACAAAAGTCGTTGTAGATGTTTTGGCTTGAACCGCTCAACCCTGCATTTTGTGCCACCTAGCACAAAAACAGGGCTGTCCGGAGCGCGTTAAAAAGAGGGGTGAGAGTGTAAGTTGCGTTCGCTATGCTATGCCTTTTCTCTTCAGCAGTTTTGCCTACGGCAAAACTCGCCTGACGGCGACCCGATTTCTTTCGGGTGCCTCTGGTATAACGTCGCACACAATCGCTCTCAGCAATCCCCCCCCCC
>WRGY01000041.1 GCA_009786925.1 Defluviitaleaceae bacterium
AATAAAACTCGACGGCCAAGCACGCGCCGAGGCTATCCGTCTGCAAGGTCAAGCAGAGGCCGAAGCCATACAAGCCAAGGGTCTCGCAGAAGCAGAAGCCATGATGAAAAAAGCCGAAGCGTTCAAGCAATACAATGATGCGGCGGTTATACAGATGCTGATAGAACGTCTGCCCGAAATAGCCAAAAACGTAGCCGACCCACTTTCTAAGACCGAAAAAATCGTAGTGGTGGACAATGGCGGCGGCGGTACAAAGAGCGGCGCGTCAAAGGTAGCCGGCTATGTCACCGACATAATTGCACAGCTCCCCCAGACCGTAGAAGCCCTCACAGGTGTAGATTTGATTGATGTTTTAAAAACAGCCACAAAGGCAGGAAATACAAATGCTGAAGAATCGTAAATTTATGCAATGTCCGACCTTTTTTGAAGGGATGAAGCTTTCGGACCAAGCCAAAGGGGTGTCCGCACCACCATTCGGAAAGCCTGTGACGGGCGAAAAAATCATACTGAAATCCTTCGAAAAAACGACTGTCAAAACGCCGTCTTACGAGGATTTATTAGACACACGCCGCAGTGTGCGCAAATACGAGGCTATGCCTATGACACAAGCAGAACTTGCGTTTATGCTGTGGAGTGTAAACGGCATACAACGCTTCCGTGATGATGTGGCTACCTTCCGTACAGTACCCAGTGGCGGAGCGCGCCATCCCTTCGAAACATATATTGCTGTGCGTGACGTTGTGGGTCTTTTGCCCGGACTGTATCACTATCTTCCGACAGAAAACATCGGAGAAAAATCAGTGGCAATACAACGCGTGGGTGATATTCACGATTATGAAAAGACAATAACAGACGCACTTGCCGGCCAAGCGTGGGCGGCAAGTGCGCCTGTTGTGTTGTTTTATACATGCATCCCTTACAAAGGCGAGTGGCGTTATCATGAGATGTCACATCGTGTTATGCTCATAGACCTTGGGCATATGGGGCAAAATGCAATGCTAAGTGCGGTTGCACTCGGCATGGGTAGTTGCTGTTTGGCGGCTTACAACCAAGCGGCTTGTGACAAAATGCTGGGTGTGGACGGTATGGATGAGTATACCGTCTATGCCGTATCGGTAGGTACCGAAGCAAGATAAAGGCGTTGAAAGCGGGATGATTTTATGCGGGCAATCAAATGGGGCTGGAGTTATGTCGCTGTTTATAAATGGCGACTTATTTTTGGACTGATTGTTAATACAATCAACATCGCCCTCATGCTCGTTAATCCACTCTTGGCAGGTCTGATTGTACAAAATGTCATAGAGGGTGCGCAGTATGAACTCCTCATGCAATATCTTCTTATTATGATAGCCGTGACGGCCTATAGGTCGGTGTCACGGTATCTTTTTGCCATGCTTTTTGAAAGCACGTCACAAAAGATTTTGTTTAACTTGCGTCGCGATGTTTATCACAGATTGCATATACAAAATTTTACGTGGTTTGACAAAAACCGTGTGGGCGACCTTATGTCACGCATGACGGGAGATTTGGAAGCGGTACGACATTTTATTGCATTTGTATCATATATGGTGATTGAACATGTATTGCTGTATATCGCCGCCGTCATCGTGATGGCAACAATCAGCCCGCCACTCACACTCGCTATGCTCATCACCACACCCGTTTTGCTGTATGCCGCCGTAAAACAATCCAAGGGAGTGCGCCCGGCCTTTCGCAATGTACGTGAACAGTTTGCAAACCTTAATTCCACTTGTAGAGAAAACATCGGCGGCAACCGCGTTGTAAAAGCGTTTACTAAAGAAGCACATGAAACAGAAAAATTTACGGAAGTAAACGAAGCTTTTTATTCTGCAAACATGGACGCGGCTCATGTACGTATAAAATATTTCCCGGTGATGGAAACATGCGCCGCGTTATTGCCTTGGTTTTTGTTGCTTTTTGGTGGCTTGCTTACGATATATGGGCATTTAGAACTCTGGCAAATGGTTGCATTCGGTGGCTATCTGTGGATGCTCGATGCTCCCACACGTATTTTTACATGGGCTGTAAATGATATACAAAACGCCGCTACTTCCATAGATAAAATCTACGAAATGATGAAACAGCCTATTTTTATCGAGTCGGGGACAGGAGCCACAGCGGCGGATGATGCCCCTTTTGCGGTTGAGTTTAAGGATGTATCGTTTAATTACGCGCCTTTTGAAACAAGCGAGCTTGTGCTTAAAAAGATTAGCTTTGCCGTAAAAAAAGGATGGACGGTTGGGATTGTCGGGGCTACGGGGTCAGGCAAAACCACTTTGATTAATTTGATTGCGCGGTTTTATGATACATGCAAGGGTGAAGTTTTTATTAATGGAGTGGATGTGAGAGAGTACGCCCTACCCGAGTTGCGTGGGCGTATCGCATATGCCATGCAGGATATTTTCCTTTATTCGGATACCGTGGAGGGCAATATCGCGTTTGGTGTACCAAATGCATCTATGGAGGATGTGTATGACGCGGCAAAAATCGCAGACGCAGACGGCTTTATACGTGAAATGCCCGAGGGCTATGACACAATCGTAGGTGAGCGTGGTGTAGGACTGTCGGGCGGACAAAAACAGCGGATTTCGCTTGCGCGAGCCATTGCCGTAAACCCGGAAATCCTAATACTCGATGACGTAACCTCAGCGGTGGATATGGAAACAGAACAGCGCGTACAGGCGGCGTTGGCCGAAATGAAAGGCAAGGAAAAGCGCGCAACATTCATAGTGGCTCATCGACTGTCATCGGTAAAGGATGCCGACCTCATCTTGGTACTATCCCATGGCGAAATAAAGGAGCGCGGCACACATGCTACCCTAATGAAAAAAAACGGATACTATGCAAAAATGTATGAGGAGCAAAACTATGGCGCGTAACACATTTCGTACAGATGAGACCTTGGATGAAAAAAGCGTTTTCAAGTTCGGTCATCTGCATCGTCTGGCTAAGTATATCAGGCCATACAGGCGTGTTTTTGGGCTTACTATAGTATTTACGGTTGCCAGTAGTGCTATGGGGTTGCTCGCGCCGTTTTTGACCATGATTGTGATGGATGATGCCATACCGAGCGGTGATGTAGGGTTGGTTTTGGGGCTTGCGGGATTTATGCTCTTTACTATTTTTATTAATATTTTCTTTTTGCGGTTTAGGCTTGCCTCCATGGCAAAAGTCGGGCAGGGAGCCATTAGGGATTTAAGATTAGATTTGTTTACACATTTGCAAAAGTTGCCATTCAATTATTTTGACAGCCGCCCGCATGGCAAGATTTTGGTACGGCTGGTCAATTATATCAATTCTCTTAGTGAGATGCTTTCCAATGGGCTTTTAAACGTGATAACGGATTTTTTGTCATTGGGGATTATCGTAGCGATGATGCTGGTCATTGATGTGCGGCTCACGGCTGTAGCGATGATAGGTATGCCTTTTATGTTTGGGGCAGTATTTTTGATTAGGGTGAGGACACGTAGGGCGTGGCAGGTATTTAGCGCGAAACAATCTAACCTCAATGCATATATCCACGAGAGTATCGCAGGGGTCAAGATAACACAGGCGTTTTCTCGCGAGTCAGAAAACGAGACTATATTTGCAGAGGTATCGGACAGTGTACGGACGGCGTGGATGAGGGGAATCAGCATAATATTCCTCATGCGGCCGAGTGTAGAAAATATAAGCACCTTTGCGATTTCATTTTTGTATGTAGTGTCGGTCAGCATGATTTCCGGCGGGACGCTTACCGTGGGGGTATTGGTGGCTTTTGTTATGTACATCCATCGGTTTTGGACACCAATCAACAATATCGCTATGTTTTACAATGCAATCGTGACAAATATGAGTTATCTGGAATTGATTTTTGAAACACTGGATGAGCCTATTCTAATAAAGGACAGAGCAGATGCAGTAGAAATGCCAAAAATCAAAGGGCGTGTGGAGTTTAAAAACGTAGATTTTAGCTATGAAGAAGGGCAGAAGGTGTTGGACGATGTGAGCTTTGTCTGCGAAGCGGGTAAAAAGATTGCGCTGGTGGGGCCTACCGGTGCCGGAAAGACTACCATTGTCAACTTGATTAGTCGCTTTTATGATTTGGATAGAGGGCAGGTATTGATTGATGGTTTTGATATTAGCGGAGCAAAACTAAGCTCCTTGCGTGGGCAGATGGGTATTATGTTGCAGGATAGTTTTCTTTTTTCGGGGACAATCATGGACAATATACGCTATAGCCGACTGGAGGCCACTGACGAAGAGGTAATAGAGGCGGCTAAGTCTGTGTGCGCACATGAGTTTATCATGGATACCGAAAATGGATACCAAACGGAAGTAAATGAGCGTGGGAGTCGGCTTAGTGTAGGGCAGAGGCAGTTGATTTCTTTTGCGCGGGCGTTGTTGTCCGACCCGAGGATATTAATACTGGACGAGGCTACGGCAAATATCGACACGCGGACGGAGAAAGCTCTGCAAGAGGGACTAAATCGCTTGTTGCAAAACCGGACTTCTTTTGTAATCGCGCATAGGCTTTCTACGATAAAAAATGCAGACCTAATCATGGTGGTAGACGGTGGGCATATAGCCGAAAGCGGCAATCATGATGAGCTGATGGCATTAAAGGGCGATTATTATAATTTGGTGATGCAATAATGGAGCTGTGGTTATTGTATGCAGTGGGTGCGGCTGTGTTTGCCTCACTTAGTACCATCTTGGCAAAAATCGGAATCAAAGATGTAGACTCACATCTGGCTACCGCTATACGCACCATGGTGGTGCTTGTTTTTGCGTGGATAATGGTTTTTGTCTCAGGGGTACAGGGTGGCATTTTTTATATAACGAGTCGGACTTGGGTGTTTTTGGTACTGTCGGGGCTGGCCACGGGTGCGTCTTGGTTATGCTTTTTTCGTGCGTTGCAACTGGGAGATGTTAATAAGGTAGTACCTATAGATAAAAGCAGTACTATTTTGACTATGATGCTTGCTTTTATTTTTTTGCGTGAGCCTGTGGGTGTGTTCACTGTAGCGGGAATGGTTTTGATGGGAATCGGGACATGGCTGATGCTGGAGTTTAAAAGCAACTCCACTGCAAATGGGAGATGGTGGCCGATATACGCTATACTCGCGGCAGTGTTTGCGAGCCTCGTTGCGATTTTCGGCAAAATCGGTGTCGCCGACATCGACGCAAGCCTCTGGACCGCGATAAGGACAGTCGTCGTCGTACCCCTTAGCTGGACGATGGTATTTTTTACAAAGAAAAAAACACCCGCGGTGCGTCTGCGCTCGTGGGTGTTTTTAGTGCTTTCGGGGGTTGCAACGGGTGGCAGTTGGTTATTCTTTTACCACGCCTTGCAAATCGGTAACGCAAGCCTCGTTGTACCCATTGATAAACTAAGCATTGTACTCACCATGGGATTTGCGTTTTTGTTTCTAAAGGAACGCTTTAGCAAACGTAGTGTCATAGGGCTTGTGCTTCTTACTGTCGGGACATTGTTGCCCCTTTTTATTTCTTATTAACCTCGTCAATAAGCTTGCGCATACGCATTCCATGCTCTATTGCGTCGTCGTAGACAAACTTTATTTCGGGAGTTTGGCGCAAGTTTATTGTGTCGGCGACACGCTTTCTGATAAAGCCTGTCGCGCTGTTTAGGGCTTGCATTGTTTCTTCTTGTTTTGATGTGTCGCCTAAGATGGATATGCGTATTTTGCAGTATTTGAGGTCGTTTGTGGTCTCTGCGCCGAGGACAGATACTACAGAGCTTAGGCGTGGGTCTGTGAGTTCTGAACGGATAACCTCTGCTGATACGCGAGCTATTTCGTCATTGATTCTTATTAATCTTGTTTTCATGTTAGCGTGGAATCTCCTCCATAATATACGCCTCTACCTTGTCGCCTTCTTTTATATCGTTATAGTTTTTGAAGAGCATACCGCATTCGTAACCTGCGGCTACTTCTTTTGCGTCATCTTTGAAGCGTTTTAGGGTGTCAAGTGTACCGTCGTAGATTACGCGGCCGTCACGCACAATGCGCACCTGTGCATTGCGTGTGATTTTGCCCTCGGTTACGTGACTGCCGCCGATTGTACCTACACCGGAGGCTTTGAAGATTTGGCGGATTTCTGCATAACCCAGGATTTTTTCTTTGAACTCCGGGTCTAGCATTCCCTTCATTGCGGCTTCTATGTCATCAATTGCAGAATAAATGACGCTGTACATACGAATGTCTACATTTTCTGTTTCGGCTACGGATTTTGCCACAGGCTCCGGACGGACGTTAAAGCCCAAGATTATGGCGTTGGAAGCAGAGGCGAGCATTACATCCGACTCTGTGATTGCGCCTACACCTGTGTGGATGATGCGGACGCGGACTTCTTCGTTTGTTAGTTTTTCCAAGCTTCCGCGCAGGGCTTCTACAGAGCCTTGTACGTCGGCCTTTACTACGATGTTTAGGTCTTTTACTTGGCCTGCTTGTATTTGGTTAAAGAGGTCGTCAAGTGAAACTTTACCCTGTGTGGATTTTATTAGACTTTCGCGACCTTTTGCCACTACTGTTTCAGAAAGTTGACGGGCTTGTTTGTCAGATGTAGCAGCATACAATGCGTCGCCCGTGGCAGGTACATCTGCCAGACCGATGATTTCTACCGTACGTGAAGGTCCTGCCGAAGTTACGTTTTCGCCACGGCTGTTTATCATTGCACGGACACGTCCGCTAACTGCCCCTGCCACCACAGGGTCTCCTACACGCAGTGTACCCTCTTGTACCAAAATAGTAGCAACGGGGCCGCGCCCTTTGTCCAATTTGGCTTCGATTATGCTACCGCGTGCGGGTTTATTTGGATTGGCTTTAAGTTCTTTCATCTCTGCTACCAGCAGAATCATCTCTAACAACTGGTCAATACCCATTTTTTCGCGGGCAGAAACAGGTACAGTGATTGTCTTGCCGCCCCATTCTTCGGGTTGCAAGCCATGCTCTGTAAGTTGTTGTTTTACCTTATCGGGATTTGCATTGGGTTTATCCATCATTGTGATTGCGACGATGATTTCTACCTCAGCGGCTTTTGCGTGGTTTATTGCCTCTATGGTCTGTGGCATAACACCGTCGTCGGCAGCCACTACCAAGATTGCAATGTCGGTGATTTGCGCACCGCGCATACGCATAGCTGTAAATGCCTCATGACCCGGGGTGTCAAGGAATGTCACACGTTTATTTTCGTTAGATTTTAAACGAACGCTGTACGCGCCGATATGCTGTGTAATCCCGCCACTCTCCGACTGCTGTACGCTGGAACTGCGGATAACGTCAAGCAACGAGGTTTTTCCGTGGTCTACGTGACCCATAACAACAACTACGGGCGGACGAGCGACAAGGTCTTTTTCGTCATCAGGCTCGGTACTGAAAGCTTCTTCGAATACGTCCACTTCCACATATTCATCTACAAGGACACCAAATGTCTCACCGACCATGGTAGCCGTCTCAAAGTCAATTGTTTGGTTAGCCGTTACCATCAGCCCATTTTTCATCAGGACTTTAATGACATCGGCATTAGAACGGAGCAATTTTTCTGCAAGGTCACGTACAGTAATCGTCTCCGCAACAGTAATCATCGTCACCGTCGGCTGAACGCGAGGGGGCATAGGGCGTTTTGCAGGTTTTCCCCTACCCGCTCTGCGGTCAAGACCTTGGCGATTCTCTTTGCTGTAGTTATCTTTTTTATCTTTTTTGCTAATAGAATTTGCCTGTTGAATCCGATTCCATTGTTGACGTTTGTCGTCTTTGGTTGGCTCGGTTTTTTTGAGTTCGGTGGTGCCGCCTCGTGCGCCGCCGCCTCCACCAAATCCTCCACCGGGACGGCCTGCCCCACCAAAGCCGCCGCCCGGGCGATTACCCTGGAATGGCGCACCCGGCGGGCGATTGCCTTGCCCACCTCCGGGACGACCCCCAAAACCGCCTCCCGGGCGATTGCCTTGATACGGAGGGCGGTCGCCTTGCGGGCGATTGCCTTGCCCGCCTCCGGGACGACCCCCAAAACCGCCTCCCGGGCGATTGCCTTGATACGGAGGGCGGTCGCCTTGCGGGCGATTGCCTTGATATGGTGGGCGTTGTCCTGTCGGACGCGGAGCAGATTCTGTACGTGCTTGCACAGGGGCAGGTGACACAGTGCCTGCCGAAGGCGTGCCTGACTCCGGGCGTGGACGTGGTGGAAGCGGCTTGCCGTCGGGTCCCAAAGGACGCGGACGCGGAGGAAGCGGCTTGCCGTCGG
>WRGY01000042.1 GCA_009786925.1 Defluviitaleaceae bacterium
CTGCACCGACACAGCCACCGGCACCCGTACCGACCCAGCCGCCGACCCAACCACGCGCACCCGAGCCACCACAGGCCGAAACGCCGGAGCCTGTGCAACCCGAGCCTGCGCCACAGCCACCTGCACCCCCACCTACGGTAGAGACATTTGAGCCGTTTTCTGAGGATGCGGGTATGGTATGGCCTGTATATGGCGAGGTAGTCATGCCGTTTAGTGTGACATCGCTGGTATTCGACCCGACGATGGACAGGTTTAGTACAAATGATAATTTGCGGATTTCTGCACGAGAAGGCGACCCTGTGCGAGCAGGTGCAGACGGAAGAGTAGTAGCAATAGGCAGCGACTTTTGGCGAGGCAACTATGTAACAATCGACCATGGCGACGGCTGGAAGTCTACGGTGGGACAGCTGATGGAAAATGTGTTGGTAAACGAAGGCGAAGTGGTACGAACGGGACAAGTAATCGGCGGCGTAGGCCAGCCTTCGATGTCGGCGGCGCGTACAGGCACACATTCACACCTCCACATCACTCACAACGACCAGCCCGTAAATCCCTACGACTTATTACAAGAGAGATAATAAAAATCGAAAACGCAGCCCCGGCGAAAGCCCTGGCTGCGTTTTCGATTTTTTTACCCATCGGTTTTGGCCGATTCCGTATTGTTTGCCAAAAGTTGCTCTACTTCTTGATTACGGGATTGCAACATGCTTATTTGCCTGTTCTTAAACTCGACCAATCGCATATCAGCCTCCACAGCAAGAGTCATTTCTTGCAATTTTAACATACGCTTGTTGTAGTCATCGTTCATGGCGGCGAGTTCGTCCACCTGTTTGTAGTTTGCCTTGGACTGGCGGTCTATGTCGCTTTTTATGTTTTCAAGACGCTCGTGTTTGTAGTTGGCCAAATATTCTTCGATTTCTGCGAGTTTTTCCAATTTAGTCTTTGATAGATTTTCCAATGCCTCCAGTGTTGCCTTTTCGATTTCTTCCAGCTTGTCGGCTTTTTGTTGTTCCAGTTCCAGTTTTTGCGTCGTTGTTTCGCGGCGAAGTTCCAGCAATGCCTCCGTGCCTTCGGCCAAATCCTTTGCCAGTTTTTCTTCTGCTTTTATATTGTCCTCTTCGAGTTTTTTTGCGCGTTCTGTGGCAAAAGCAAGCTTTACTTCACAAATTTTATCTGTTTCTGCAATCTTGTCATTTGCGATTTTTTCCATTTCAAGACGGCGTTCCATTTCGGCAATTTTTTGCAAAGAAATATTTTCTTCTGTTATTTTCATTGTTTCGGTGCGTAAGTTTTCGATTTCCAACTCTGTAGAAATTTTGATTTGCTTTATTGCCCTTAGTTTCTGCTCTGCTTCGACAATCGACTTGTGGCATTCGTCAAGTTTTTCCAGACGTGCAACCTCCAACGCACTCGCCTTGTCCAGATACGCTCGCTCCAACTCCGAAGCACGCTCCACACGTTGCTCCTCGATGGCCTGTATATTTGCTATATGTTTTTCGTCAGCCTCTTTTTGTCTCTCGATACGTATAATTTCGAGCTGTGCGTCGATTTCTACTCTCTTTTGCTCAAACTTTGCATCAAGTGCGTCGATTTCGCCCAAAACAACGGTCTTTCTGCTTTCGTATCCCTCAATCTCTTTTTGCATTTTTTTAAGCTCCGAACGCAGACGCAATTTTTGTTCGGCATTTTGTTTTTTATGTTCGGTGATTAATGCATTTTGCTCTTCTTCTAGTTTAAGCAATGCCTCGGCACGCCCTGCCTCAAAGGCTTTTTCTTCATCCACACGTTTTTTTTCTACTTTTATCAGATTATCGCTTTTGATTTTTTCGTATTCATATTCCTGCATTTTTATTTGGTCAATAACTTTTTGCTTTTCTGATTGCAGTTTGAGGATTTCTTTTTCCCACTCACGTTTTTCTGTAGAAAGCTCCGCCCTTTGTTTACGCTCATAAGCACGCAATGTATTCGCGCTGTTGATTTTTTCCTTTTCCAATTCTGCCAAAAACTGCTCACGCTGACTGTCGAGTTCTGCAAGCTGAGTCGTCTTATGCCGCGAAATTTCGGCCTGGAGCTTGCTCCACTCTATCTCTTTTGTCTGTTCCAGCTCCGCGATTTCATTTTCGAGTTCCTTTTTTTTACCCAAAAGCGCCGCCTCTGATATAGAGTGTGCGTGGTTTAGCTCTTTAAGTGTAGTCTCATGCTCTGCACGAGAACGAGCCAGAAGGGCATCTTTTTCTTCCATTACACGGTTTAGCTCGGCCTTTGCCCTTTCTTCGATGCCTTCAAGTTGCTCACGCAGTCTCTCTACCTCTTCTTCGAGTTCTGCCTTACCCTTTAGCAAAAAGTTGATTTCTCCTTGGATTTGCTTTACTTGTGCCGCACTCTCGGCGGTTTTTTCTTCATGGATTTTGGTCATATCCCCGCCAAAATCTTCAATAGAAGAATCACGCTCGGCGCGCAAGCGTGTGACAGTTGCAGTCAGGTCATCAATTTCTCTAAGTAAGCTTTCTTTTCGGTCGCCGGAAACGCCCACATCCTCGGTCTGCGCGATTTCACGTTCGTCCAGCTCCGCCTCTTTACGCTCTAAAGAAGCGCGAAGCTCATCAAGCTCCGCGCGTTCTTTGCGAATTTGCTTTATCTGGTCTTCTACTACTTGGGTGATTGCCGCCATCTAATCTTCCTGCTTTCCTGTGCCTATTTCTTGCCCATCGTAAAGACGCGCCCTTTGTTTCTAATATCGGCAGCATTTTTCATATCGCCTATTTGGAAGTTGGTCTCCAGTACGCATTTTTCACACATGCGTCCGCTCCTTATGGGTTTGCCGCATTTGCTGCAACTTACTTCGTCACGCATACCGCCACTGGCATCTATGCGCCCGTCGCGAATATATGTCATTATGCGCTTAACGGTGACATCACAAGCGTCAGCTACCTCTTTTACGGATTTGTCGCCATGCTCCTTAATATAGTCGCGCACCTTATCAAAAATAACTTCCTCTTCTTTTACACATGGCTCACAGATGGGTGCGTTTATCCTTACAAACACCTTTCCGCAACGCGGGCAATTCATAGCTTCCATGTAAAATCCCTCCTTAAAATGCGCGCGCCCTTTGCGCGCCGCCCTTAATTTATGAAGCCGATTGCTTCTTTCACAATTTTAAGCGTAGGTGCGGCCATATTGGCAGCTCTTTCCGCACCCTTTGCGGCTATGGCATCGAGAGTAGCAATGTCTGCCATCAGGTGAGCATGTTTTTCTTGGTAAGGCTTTAGCGTTTCTGCAACGGCTTCTCCCACCGCTTGTTTAAAATGCCCATAGCCTTTGCCATCAAACTCCGCTTCACAATCCGCCACTTTTTTACCCGTTACACAGGAATAAATCGAAAGCAGATTGCTGATGCCTGGTTTTTCTGCCGCTGTACGAATCGTATTGTCAGAATCCGTAACCGCTCTTTTGAACTTTTTTATAATAACATCAGTTGAATCGGAAAGATAGATACAATCGTTAGGATTATCATCAGATTTTGACATTTTGTTTTCAGGATTTTGCAGACCCATGATTCTTGCACCCACAGGGGGTACATATGCCTCGGGAATGGTAAATATTTCGCCATAGATTTTATTAAACCGCTCTGCAATATCACGACAAAGCTCCAGATGCTGTCTCTGGTCCTCGCCTATAGGCACAAGATTTGCTTGGAACAAAACGATGTCGGCAGTTTGTAATACGGGATATGTGTATAGCCCCGCATTGATATTGTCCGCGTTTTTTGCCGACTTGTCCTTAAACTGTGTCATGCGATTAAGCTCTCCCACATATGCATAACAGTTTAAAATCCAACCAAGCTCGGCATGTGCAGGTACTTGTGACTGATAATAAAGTGTGTTTTTATCCGGGTCAAGACCAAGCGCAATGAGCCAAGCAAATAAATTCCTCCCATTGTCACGCAAAACAGAAGGCTCTTGTCGTATTGTAATCGCGTGCAAATCCACCACGCTGTATAAGCAATTGTACTCGGAAGAAAGTTTTTCCCAATGCGACATCGCACCCAACAGACTACCGAGTGTAGGTATACCCGTAGGCTTGATTCCGCTAAATATTATTTTTTTTGTCATGCCATATAGCCCCTGTCTTTATTTTCGTCGATATACTCGTTTGCTTGTCCGTCGCGTCCGTAGGTCAGCCCTGTGTAGACTTTTGTTTCATCATCTGCAATAGGCTCGTGTTCAGTTTTTTCTTCGGTTTCACGCCAGCCTTCCAGCAGTTTTTCCATATGCTCATACACTTCTGTTACAGCAGAACAAGCCACTTCGCTGTCCGAAGAAAACTGGACATCACAAAGCAGCTTGTAGCAGTAGTTATAAATATCATAAAAGGACTGCGAAATAGGCACCTCAAAATCCAATGACTGGATTAATTGCTCTATGCCTTCCTTCGCCTTTTGGATTCGCTCACGAAAAATTTCTTTTTCGCGAGCGTTATCCAATGCTTCGTTTAGAAATTCTAAAATCAGTTCAAAATTTATTACCACGAGCCCGACAGGACTCGCCTGAGAAATTCGCACCATATATGCGGATGTATCTATCATATTATCATAACCTTTGTTGGCCGTGTTTTTTAACACGCCCTTACTGTAGTAGCTGTATGATTTGTTGTGGGCGTTGATTTGCTTGCCCGAGGATGGACATCGCCGCTTGGAAGATTACGTTATATTGCGCAAATCTTGTCGTTTCGCGTGCCATATCCGTGTCCTGTATGCGGCTGCGAGAGATTTCTGTGTTTTCTGCGGCTACGTCCAGGTTACGTACTGTAGACTCCAGACGATTTTGATATGCGCCCAAACGTGCGCGAGTATTTGATACGGTTTGTATTGCGGCATCGGCTATGTTTATCGCACGCTCCGCGCCTACCTGACGTACACCGCCGCCCGGTGTCACTACCGCTGTAGGACGTATATCTATGAGTGCGCGTTGTTGTCCGCCTACATACTCGATTAGTCCCAGTGTTTCTGAGTTTAGCCTTGGAATTTGCACGGGCATTGCCGTATTATGACTCGGGCCGATTTGTAGCATTATCGGGCCAAAAGTTCTAAATTCTTTAGCCATGTGGAGGCCGTTTGCAAATGGTCTGGCAGGCACTCTTGTTTCCAAATCACTTATTGGGAAACCACCCACACCCGGAAATCTAAAAAAGTCTGAATGTGTTTGGTCATTATCGGTGGGGTCGAGCAATATATTTATGTCAACCTCAACACTGGGGTCAAACATAACTTGTATGTTCATACGAATATCTTCGCCCATACTACCACGGAAACGTACCTGATTGCCGTCGGAGGTCGCCGCCAAAGAAGCTCCCGCAATCGGATTACCGTTAATATCAAGCAATCCACCCAAGACAGGATTGCCGCCCACGCCATAAGTAAGCGGAGGAGGATTTGTTGTCACTCTTGCATCCACGCCCTGATTTACAAGTCGCTGTGTAGACGTAATCCCTATCATCGTCATGTCGCCGGACATGGTAATCCTTTGTTCACTACCCGCCAAATTTGATACAAAGAACAATGTCGGGTTTGCGGCTACACCTGCCGCACCGCCACCCGGTGCTACGGTGGGGTCTGCCGCATTGGCACCCGTACCGACAAACAGCGTAATGCCCATATATTGTAGTCTTTCGTTTAGTTCATATTGCAATTCTTCCCAAGTTTTGCCTGACATATCAAAAGATTCACCATTTAGTGTAAAACCATGTCCATCAGGGAAAACAAAACGACCTGTAGATACCATCGTATTTGTCGCAGGGTCGAGTTCCATCTCTTCTATTTTTTCTGAAATCTGTGGTGTAAACGGAATCATCGCGGGTCGTCCTGCTTGCTCTATCGTATAGTTTAGCTGTCCCGGTGGTACCTGATGTGATACATACAGGGTATTTACGATATTACGAGAGGCCTCTGTGAGTGAGCCGTCACCCGTCGTCTGTAGACGCTGACGATTATCCACAACGCGGTTTGCTTCGCCATTTAAAATCCGCATACGGTTAAACTCCGTATTGCGTGAAATCGAATGGATTTCTGCCGTGAGTTGTTCTATTTCTACATGTATCATCGAGCGGTTTTCGTCCGTGAGTGTACCATGTGCCGCCTGTACGCTTAGTTCGCGCATACGTTGCAACATGTAATGCACCTCGTTTAACGCACCCTCTGCTGTCTGTATTAGCGAAATACCATGGGTTGCGTTTTCGCTTGCGCGGCGCAATCCCCCTACCTGATAATTTAACTTATTTGCAATCGCAAGACCTGCCGCATCCTCACGCGCACTATTAATACGAACGCCTGATGACAGACGTGTCATAGCTTGTTGCAATCCCCTGTCTGCGCGGCGCATACTCAAATGTGTAAACAACGCAGGAACATTATGCGTAACTACCATCGTTATTACCCCTCTCGGTATTTGTTTTATTTTCCTCGTCTGCTGTTTCTATGAAGCGAGTTATTGCGGATACTATTGCAAAAAAATCCTCTTTGTTTTTTTCCTTTTCTGTTTCCAAATTTATCACACCCTTACGTCTACCGTCGATGATGTTATTTTGCGCACCTCGGGGCTGTCGTTTGCCCATTGCTGTAAAGCGTCGGGTGGTAGTGATGTTTCCAGTGCAGGTTCTTTATCTTGGGCTATTTGCAAGCTTGTAATATTGACACCCGCACCAAAAAGCATTTGCCTGAGACCTTCTTCGCGTGCTTGTAAGGCATTGACGGCTTCTTCGGTCTGGGCGGTGACAATAAGGTCTACACCCTCGTCGTACATAGTAAAGTAGGCAGTGACAAAACCGAGATTTTTTGTGTCAAGAGAAAGAAGGATTCTTGCACCCTCTTGGGCGAGTGCGCGGTCATTTAATACATACAATTGCAGGTTAGCTATGCGGTTGTTCAACTTGATTGGGAGTTGGAAGCCACTCTCACCGTCGCCGTTTAGTGCATGAGTGAGTGCAAGAAGCGACTCCAGAGATGATGTGTTTTTTGTAGGCAACGCGCCGTTGACCGCATCGAGGACACGAGCCAAGAGATGACCCGGTGTAGAGCCTTTTCGCAGACCGGAAAGCGAACTGTCTTGCAGGGAGTCAAATATGTTTAGTGTGCCGAGTTCTTCGTCTGCATTGTTTTCTGCATCCTCCAACTCGTCTGCGAGTGCGCGGTTAGAGCGGGTCATTTTTTCCAGTGATTTTATATTACCTACGGTAGTGGCGATGTTTCGGCTGGCAAGGAAGTGTACCAGCTGTGGATTTGCCGCTACGAATGCCTGAATTTGTTCCGCCACCATACGCTCGAACACTACTTTTGCGGCATTCATGGTATCGGCCGTGGTGTAGTCGGGTGTTTCCGGATACATGCCGCTTGCGGTTATATCCTCCAGTGGTTTTGCCAAGTCATCGGGAGAATTTAACAATTCCTGCAACATAGCGGGGGATGCTACGTCTACAAACTTATCCAACACAACATCGAAATGGCTGATTGCGCGAGCTGTTGCGTCGGCATTTGCAGTCTGCTCCACTGCACCTTTGATGTTGCCCTCGGGGCGTATCAAGCGTTGCAACTGCCCAAATGACTCATCCACCTGCATGTCAACTGCTTCTCCACTGCGGATATGTGTGAAGCGTTTTGCTAAATCCATAAGCGAGCCCAGAGTCGGAGAGTTGCCCATCTCTGCGGCAAGCCCTATGGCGGCCGCTTCGTCTTTTTGGATGATATGCAACATACGGTACAGTGCTATCATAGATTTTCGGGTCTCGGGGTCGAGCTTTTGGCTTGCGTCCATTTCCATGATATACTGCGCAATTTTGCCTGTTACGTCCTTCCCCTTACCTATATTAAATTGTTTTACATACGCCAAAACTTGGTCAACATGCATTTCCAGCGGATTTAGACCTTCTTCCAACATAGACGCGGCTATGATTGGATGGAGTTTTGTAGCAAGAGCATTGATTTTTGCATCAATCTCTTTAACCGTTTGCAGGTTGTCTTGGTTAACGTCCATACTGTTTTTACTTAGTATGAATGATGCTTTTAGGTTTTCTGCGGTTGGTGTGATGTTCATTTTTTCGAGAAGCGGAGCAAACTCTCCCTTAACTTTTGCAAAAGAATCACCATAACGTGGGTCGGGTACAGTCGCATACTGTTCATAGTTACTACGCGCACGAGCGTATAGCACCGACTCGTGGATGCCCTGTATCGAAAAGGCTGACTGACCCTTCATAATCCCCGCATGTACGTTTACAGTAAGCGGCGGGATGTTTGCAAGATAGTTGAATATACGTGTCATACGAGACGTTGCCATAGGAGCGGTCATACTTTCGCCGCCCGCCATACGATGGTATCTGTATGCGTCCGGCTCGC
>WRGY01000043.1 GCA_009786925.1 Defluviitaleaceae bacterium
CGAGGGCTTGACCATTTTACGCTCAAGCCAAACGCACGCATATTCGAGTAATCACATGAATTGCTTCATACTAACCTTCTCTGTATTGAGTTTTTAATAAACTTTCCTCGATAGCTCAGCGGTAGAGCACTCGGCTGTTAACCGATAGGTCCCTGGTTCGAATCCTGGTCGGGGAGGAAAAAAAATCCCTGTGGATGAATTGTCCACAGGGATTTTTGTTATATTTTTTACATGTGTTTTTGCAGCTTAGCTATCAAAACACCATATTCTATGGGTTTGCCCATGTGGTCATTCATGCCTGCCTTTAAGCATTGATCCACATCTTCTTTGAAGGCATTAGCGGTCATGGCGAGTATGGGTATTTCCTTCGCTTTTGGTAGGTCGAGTTGGCGAAGCTGTCGAGTAGCTTCTAGGCCGTCCATCACAGGCATTTGCATGTCCATCAGTATGAGGTCGTATTTATCAGGGTTGGCAGTGAACATGAAAAGGAGTTCTTCGCCATTGACGGCACAATCTATTACGGCCTCTGTAGATTCTAGTAAGCCGATTACTATTTCTCGATTTATTTCTATATCCTCTGCGAGTAAGAAGTTGCAACCCTTGAAGGATACGGATGGTTTTTCTGGTATCTCTGTTAAAGTGTGTTTTCCATTGCAGTGGCGATTGATGCATTCTGCTAAAGTGGTAAGGAATAATGGCTTTGGCAAAAATGCAGACGCACCACATGACCGCGCTTCTTCTTCTATCATACCCCAGTCCAAGGCAGAAGTAATGATTATTACTTGTCCGTTATTGTCTGCTTCTCGGAGCTTGCAACTTAACTCTGCGCCACTCATATGGGGCATCCGCCAATCTACAAAGCAGATGTTGTAATACACATCTTTGTTTTCGATTAACTTTAGTGCATCCTCGCCGCTTGCGGCAGTATCGCCTATTATACCCAGCTCAGCCGTGAGAATTTTGAAATAATTTAGCATGGTAAGGTCATCATCTACTAAAAGCACGCGCATATCTTTTTTGGTAATCATGGGTAATGATAAGTTGTTTTTTGCGCGCTCTAGGTTTACCGTAAATGAGAAGGTTGAGCCTTTGCCGAGCTCTGATTTCATCCAAATTTCGCCATCCATTAGCTCTATAATACGTTTGGAAATCGCAAGTCCAAGTCCCGTTCCGCCGTAGTTGCGTGAGATAGAGGTCTCTGCTTGTTCAAAAGACTGGAAGAGATTACGTTGCCGGTCTTTGCTTATGCCGATGCCGGTATCTGTCACGTCTGCTTGGATGGTGTAGATGTTTTCGTTTTCTTGGACTAGTTTTATGTCGAGATTGATTTGGCCGAAATCGGGCGTGAATTTTACAGCATTGGAAAGTAGATTTGATACCACCTGTGCAAGTCTTTGGTCGTCGCCGACCATAGATAGTGGGATAGCTGTATCTATGCGGACAGTGAGTTCCTGGTGCTTGCTGTCCATTTTAAAACTAATAAAATCTACAGCGCGGCGTATCATTTGTTCAAAGTTAAACTCTTCTAGTGAAAGTTCAAATTTTTCGGCTTCAATTTTGCTCATGTCCAGCACATCGTTTACCATGCCAAGTAGATGTATGGACGCGCTCTCTATTTTTTCGAATGCATAGTCTTTTTTATTTGTGTCGGGGGAGGTACGACCTATGGTTGTCATGCCTATGATTGTGTTCATGGGGGTGCGGATTTCGTGACTCATATTGGAGAGGAATGTACTTTTTGCTGCACTGGCAGCTTTTGCATTTTCCAGAGCTGTCTCCAAATCGGACATCATGTTGTAGCGGAAAAGTGCGTTAATCACAAGCAGACTCGCCGCACGCAGGATGGATTCTTCGTTACCGGTAAATTTGCGTTCTACACAGCAGTCGTCAAAGCCGATAAAACCCCAAAAATAATCCTGTACATAAATGGGGATAAACATCACGGATTTTACGTCCGCCACAAGGTATTCGTATTGTTCTTCCTTATCCATATCCTTGACTATTGTGTTTATGATTTGTCCGCGGCCCAGCTTGTTGCGCCATTTTGGCATTACATCGTCGTAGGCTATGTTTGTCGTAAAATCTTTGTGCATAGTAGATGCTGTACCCGAACACCACTCGTAGATTTGGGTGCAACGTAGTACGTCGTTGTCCTGGTGGTTTTCCCAGATATATACGCGGTTTACTTTTAAAGCTTCTCCTATTATTCCTAAGCTTTTGATTAATGAGTTTTCAAAGTTTGCGTGTTCGTTTTCCAAAAGATTGCTGATTGCGGCGTTTGTTGCACTTAACAAGACATCTCTGTGAAGGATTTCTTTTGTTGCGGATACCAGATTATTATTTTTTTCCCACAATGTATCAAGCATTCCTTGGATTGCTTGCGAAAGTATGCCGATTTCGTCGCCTTCACCGCTATCATATACCTCTATTTTTTCGCTGGACAAAACCTTGATACCCATAACACTATGCGTAAGTTTTTTAAGAGGGCTGAACTGCCAAACCATCACTGTGAGCATGACAATCACGGAAACAATAAGCCCCGAAATCCCAATAAAAATCAATGTAATCTGCATGGAACTAATAGTCGCCATTTCATACTCGCTTGAGTAGCCGATAAAGAACATGCCAATCACGTCGCCTTCGCCGTTACCGCTAAAGAGAGGGTGATAAAAGGCGTAATAGCTGATACCATTTATGGGTAGGGTGATATGTAAAGACTCGCCACTGACAAGCACCGCATCAATAACTTCTTGTGCGGCGGTAGTATCCAGCAGGGGGATTCCGTCACTGTCGGTGATTGTGGTAGCAACCCGCCTGTCTCCATGGAAAACAGTAATGCTCGCTCCGAGGTCTTGTGCGACATCGTAAACAAACTCCGGGGTGGACATATTAATATTTGATACTATAGTGCCAACCAGTACACCCTGCAAATTATAAATAGGTGAGGTGGAGGACAGTGCCATAGTCATAATGGGTGTAGACGAAAAAACTGTAGTAGCGCGGCCTTCCAGAGCGGCGGCAATGCCGGAAGCATGTCTGCCGCAGTCGCCATATGTACCCGGGTCATGTGTACGCAACAAAACAATCCCATTATCATCTGTGACAACAAACCCGTCGATACCAAGGCTTTCTTTGTGTGCTGCCAAATAATAGTATAATGCACGTCTGTTTTTTTCTGAGACGAATGTAACAACACCGTCACGCAAAGCCATAGAATGCGAAAGCAACTGCATATAGTCCTGCATTCTGTTTAGGTAGGAAACGGCGTTTTGTGCGTTATGATGTACCCGCTCGCGATATATTGTACTCACAAGCCTCGTGGTGGTGTGGGAAACAAAGGAAATAATAACAACCATAAGCACTGTCAGGATGGTAATCACGGGAATTATGATTTTTGTGCGTAATGAAAACATGATGTCACCCCCAACAAGTATTATATGACAAATCCCTAAGAAATGTCAAAAATCTCTTGCACCTGAGAAATCAACTCGGGGGTAGGGGGGGCGGTGCAGTGAAGTGTATATTCGTAGCCCAGCTCGCCCCATTTATGCTCGCCATGTTTGTGGAATGGTAATATGTCAATTTTTTCTATATTTGTATGCTGTTTGAAAAAATCTGCCATTTTGCGCAATTCATCCAAATCGTCGTTTAGGTTTGGGACAAGCACAAAACGTATCCATGTGGGGATGTTCAGTTTTTTTGCAATGGAAAGGGTAATGTGTGGACGTTCTATTTTTGAGCTTGTTATTTTTTTGTAGAGAATGGGGTCGAACGCCTTAAAATCCAGCATCAATAGGTCAACAAACGGTAAAATTTCTCCAGCAATTTCCTCTGTAGCAAACCCCGATGTGTCCAATACAGTATGCACACCGTTTTCGCGGCACGCAAGAAGCAACTCTTTTAAAAAAAACGGCTGGTCGGCAGGCTCGCCTCCTGATATGGTAATCCCTCCGCCGCTAAATTTGTAATAAGAGCTGTACTTTAGGACTTCTTCAAGTACCTCACCCACGGTTTTTTTGTTTCCTCGTATACGAAACCAAGTATCCGGATTGTGGCAATACAGGCAACGCAGACTACAACCTGCAAGGAAAACAACAGTCCTTATTCCGGGGCCATCTACCATGCCACCTGTGTAAATTGAATGAATTGCACCAATCGTGGTTTCATCAGGTTTTTCCATTACAGACTCTCATGGAAGGTACGATGTATGACTTCTAGCTGTTGCTCGCGTGTGAGCTTTACAAAGTTGACAGCATAGCCGCTCACACGTACGGTGAGCTGTGGGTATTTTTCGGGTTTTTCCATTGCATCAAGCAAGGTCTCCTTATCAAAAACGTTTATATTGATATGGTGTCCTCTTTCATGAAAAAAACCATCAAGCATATTTGAAAGGTTTGTTTTGCGCTCGTTTTCGTCACGTCCGAGTGCCTTTGGAATAACAGAAAAAGTGTAGGAAATGCCGTCGAGGGAGTATTCGTATGGGAGCTTTGCCACAGACGACATAGAGGCGATTGCTCCTTTTTTTTCACGGCCATGCATTGGGTTTGCGCCCGGTGCAAAAGGTTCACCTGCTTTACGTCCATCAGGAGTAGAGCCTGTGGCTTTTCCATATACCACATTAGATGTTATTGTCAAAACACTCATGGTGGGCATTGCGTTTCTATAGGCTCGTTGGCGTTTGAGTTTTTCCATAAAAAGCTTAACAAGGTCGTTGGCGATAGTGTCCACTCGCTCTTCGTTGTTTCCGAATGCGGGATACTCTCCCTCAATTTCGTAGTCAACTACAAGGCCGTCGACGTTACGAATGGTTTTTACTTTTGCGTATTTTATTGCAGATAAGGAGTCTACTACGACAGAAAGCCCCGCGATTCCGCAAGCATGAGTTCGCAGAATTTCCATGTCATGCAATGCCATTTGTAAGCTCTCATAGTTGTATTTATCATGCATGTAGTGGATGATGTTTAATGTGCTGATATATAACTGGGCGAGCCAGTCGAGTACCTGGTTTAGCTTTCGGTATACCTCATCATATTCCAAATATTCTGATGTGATTGGTGCGAACTCGGGTGCAACTTGTACGCCGCTCTTCTCGTCTTTGCCGCCGTTTATGGCATAGGTGAGAGCTTTTGCCAGATTTGCCCGCGCTCCGAAGAACTGCATTTGTTTCCCAATGCGCATCGCAGAAACACAGCAGGCGATAGCATAGTCATCTCCCCAATATCCGCGCATTAGGTCGTCGTTTTCGTATTGGAGTGAGCTTGTTTCTATGGACATTTTTGCGCAATATTTTTTAAAATTGGCGGGGAGGTCATTGCTCCACAGGACTGTGAGGTTTGGCTCCGGAGCAGGACCGAGTGTGGTTAGTGTGTGTATCATGCGGTAGGAGTTTTTTGTCACAAGCGTGCGCCTGTCCTCACCCATGCCGCCGATGGCCTCTGTCACCCATGTGGGGTCTCCGCTAAAGAGCGCGTTATACTCCGGTGTACGCAGGAAACGAATGAGGCGCAGTTTCATTGCAAAGTGATCCATATATTCTTGAATTTCGTGCTCGGTAATATTGCCATTTTTCAAATCTCGCTCGGCGTAAATATCAATAAAAGAAGCCACGCGCCCAAGGGATGTAGCCGCGCCATCCTGTTGTTTTGCTGCCGCAAGGAAGGCAAAGTATGTCCATTGGATGGCTTCTTTTGTATTTGTCGCAGGTTGTGAAATGTCGAATCCATAGCTCTTAGCCATTTGATGCAGTTGTTTTAGTGCGCGGATTTGTTCACTTATTTCTTCTCGCAGTTGTATTTCTTCGCGCAGGCCTATGATTTTGCCCGAAAGGCGGAGCAAATCTTCTTGGTGCAATTGGCTTTCCTTGTCGTTGATTAAGAACTCCGTGCCGTAGAGTGCTACGCGGCGATAGTCACCTATTATACGACCTCGACCGTATGCATCGGGCAAACCTGTAATAATGCCCGATTTGCGTGCGGCACGCATGTCATCGGTATATGCGTCAAAAACCCCATCATTATGGGATTTGCGGTGATTGCCATATATCTCTTCCACCATGGGGTCTAGTTCGTAGCCATATGACTTTAGCGCGTTTTGGATTACGCGCACTCCACCTTTTGGCATGATACCGCGCTTTAGGGGTTTGTCAGTTTGCAGCCCCACGATTTGCTCCAATTTTTTATTTATATAACCTGCGCCGTGAGAAACTATGCTTGAAGGTTTGCTTGTCTCAACGTCAAGCACACTTTTTTTGCTCTCCATATTCAAAAGCCGACATACCTCCACCCACAATGATTTTGTGCGGTCGGTTACATCGGCCAAAAAGCTCTCATCACCCTCGTAGGGTGTTATGTTTTTTTGGATAAAGTCTCGTAGGTTTACCTCGTCACACCATGTACCCTTGGTAAATCCTTCCCATGCTGTTTTTTCTGTCATGCGATTGCCACCTTTTTGTAATATTTGGGGTATTGTACTTTATTCATGGGTAATAGTAAAGGTGACCTGCTAAAACCTTTAACCACGATTAGCCATTTCTCTTTGTATATTACGTTGCACGGTTTTTTTTGCTTCTGTCTCGCGTTTGTCGTACAGTTTTTTGCCCTTAGCTAAAGCTATGTCAATTTTGACATAACAACGTGAGAAGTAAGCTTTTATCGGAACTATAGTATAACCTTCTTTTGTCACACCCATGCGAAGTTTGTTTATTTCTTTTTTGTGGAGAAGAAGGCGGCGTTTGCGTATGGGGTCAGGGTTGAATATATTACCGTGGGTGTAGGGTGATATGTGCATTCCTTCTATGAAAGCAGAATTACCCTCTATGCGGATGTAGCTTTCTTTTAGGTTACAGCGACCCGCTCTCATAGATTTTACTTCTGTACCTGTGAGAGAAATTCCCGCTTGGAATGTTTCTTCTATAAAATATTCGTGATAGGCTTTTTTATTTTGGGAAATTAATTTTTCCATCTTTACACCAACTTTCTAATAGGTTACATTATATATGTAATAAGTTTGTAACGGAAGGGTATTTTATGTTTAAAAATCAAAATTTATTTGAGACTGAGTCGGAAAAGCTCCGACGACGGTACCGAGTTTTTCAGGTCGGTTTCTTTGTCATGCTTGGTATCATGGGTTTTACTGTGTATGCAAACTTTGATTACTGGGTTTTTAAGACTTTAATTGCTAACAACTATGTATTTACGGGCGCACTGGACGAGCTATACTCACGTCATATATTAGAAGAAAATAGGCGTGGCGGCTTTAGGCGGGATTTTGATAGGGTTGTAATCTCAATTGTGACGGCGGAACTTTCTGAAATTTATAATGACAGATACACCTATCTCTATGCTCCTCAAGAAATTCAAGAAGTGAGACAAACAGATAGGGCTGTGGCACGCACTGCTAATATAGAAAAACTCAACGACGAGACCGTATATCTGTTTATCCCAAATATTTCGCGTATTACAAGAGAGTTTGTACAGAGCAACAGTATATATTTGGCACAGTATGATAATCTGGTGTTGGATTTGCGTGGTAACTATGGCGGTTGGCTTGCAGATTTTCATAGAATTGCGGATTTGTTTGTTCCGAATGGGGCTGTGTTGAGTCACGAAGAAACGCGGTTTCCCATGTTTACACGGACGATTGTGTCAGGAGGAGATGCTGTTTTCGATTTTAACAATGTTGTGATTTTGCAAAACAGGCGCACCGCAAGTGCGGCTGAAGGGCTTATAATGGCGTTAAGTGAGCATGTGCCAAATGTCATAACCTTGGGGCAAACTACTTTTGGCAAGGGAACAGGGCAGGTTACTATCCCGCTAACGGGTGGTTATGCTGTGCGCGCTACTGTTTTGCGTGTGCTGGGGCCTCAAGGTCAGTGTATTCATAACGTGGGTGTAGCCCCAGACATTGTGATTGATTTGGGTGATGATAAAATTGAAAAGGCATTGGAGGTTATTGCTGTCTCATATAATAACCAACACCCATAACAGTAAGAATATATTGGGGGTTGTTTATATCCGATTCGATTTTTTTACGGATATTGGCTATATTAACACGCAGGACTAGGTTGTCACTGTTAAACGGCCCCCAGATTTCTCCAATAATTTGTTCGTGAGAAAGCACGGTGTTTTGGTTTTTTGCAAGCAGTGATAAGATTTTAAATTCAATGGGCGTAAGATGAATCTCTCGTCCATTTTCTATGACTAAACGATGTTGGAAGTTGATTGTGAGATTACCTTGTGTGAAAATATTCTCTGCTGCATCCTTTAGTATCATATCAGCCGCATGTTGGGGATTTGTATGAGGTTCGTAGCCACCGTCTTTAAGGATTTTGCAAAGTTTTTCGCTTTGTGCGGGGTCTTGTAGTTGGATTAGGATTTTCATAGGCTACACCATCTTGTCGAAGATTGTTGTTTCGCCCGAGCTTAACGAGGCTTTTTTGGAAGGATTGTTTACCAAAGTATATGGCTCGCCCGGCGGAAGAAATATAAATTGCTCAAGGGAATACCCACTATCGCGCAAAAGAGCCTCCAGCTTATGGATATTGTTTCGCACGGCGGCTGTGATTTCGTCGTTAT
>WRGY01000044.1 GCA_009786925.1 Defluviitaleaceae bacterium
CCCCCCGCCGCTGTTTTTATGGAGCTTTGTGACCAAATGGGATTTTTGGTGATGTCCGAGTTTAGCGATGTGTGGAAAAAGTCTAAAACAAAATATGACTACGCTCGATTTTTTGAGGAATGGGCAGAGAGGGATGTCGCCTCATGGGTGCGACGCGACAGAAATTGTCCGTCGCTTATCATGTGGAGTATAGGTAACGAAATATATGATACCCATGCCGATTATGATGATGGTGCGGCGACTTTGAGATTCCTTGCAGGAGAAGTACGCCGTCATGACCCTGCGAACAACGCGGAGATAACTATTTGTTCCAACTATCTACCATGGGAAAACACACAAAAATGCGCTGATATTTTAAAGCTCGTCGGTTACAACTATGCTGATAATCTATATGCAGAGCATGGTGCAAAGTTTCCTGATTGGAAAATCTACGGCGGCGAAACAGCCGCCATCGTACAAAGCCGAGGTGTATATCATTTTCCGCTTTCCAAGGCATTACTCGCCGATGATGACCAACAATGCTCTGCACTGGGCAACTCTGCCACAAGCTGGGGCGCGAAAAGCACCGAGGCCGTCATAGCCGCCCATGAGGACAATATGGGGCAGTTTATCTGGACGGGATTTGACTATATCGGAGAGCCTACACCGTATCACACCAAAAATTCATACTTTGGGCAAATCGACACCGCAGGATTTGTTAAGGATTCCTTCTATATATATAAGGCGGCGTGGACGGACAAGACTGTCCTGCATTTGTATCCGTACTGGGACTGGTCTCCCGGGCAACCGATAGATGTAAGAATCGCCTCAAACGCGCCTAAGACAGAACTGTTCTTAAACGGAAAATCTCTGGGGACGGGACGTGACTTTGTCGTCCCATACAAAGCGGGTGTACTAAAAGCCGTAGCCTATGACGAAAATGGCCGCATAATTGCCGAAACACAGAGGAAATCATTTGGTGATGCAGAAAACCTTGCAGTAGATATAGTACAGCATGGTGAGCTTGCATTTGTAGAAATCACAGCGGTGGACATAGATAACAATCCCGTAGAAAATGCAAACAATCGCGTAATTATTGATATGAAAAACGGCGAACTCCTGGGTCTCGACAATGGGGACTCCACTGACTATGACCAATACCAAAATACAAATCACCGCCGTATGTTTAATGGCAAATTGCTTGCGATTATCAAAAAAGACAGTCAAGATAAGGCAAACTTTACCCTTTCCTTTGACAAAAACGACATCCCAATCCGCAAAATCGAATTGGCCCGCGACGGACATCAGGTTTCTGCAAAAATCCATCCCCCAAACGCCACAGAGGCAGACATAAAGTGGCGACTTTCTGATGCTGCGGGTATCGACACGCCGCTTGCAACACTTGCCGTAGATGTTTTGGTCAAAAGCGGTGCAAGCCTCAAATTTAAAGGCGATGGGGAGGTTTTTGTACGCTGTTATACAGACAAAATAATCTCTGTATTGCCCATACAAATCGAAGGCTATGGCAAGCCCTTCCCCGACCCATATTCATTTATCTCGGGCGGCTTGTACAATGCGGGTAATGACACCGTCACAAACGGTAACGAACGTGGTATCGCCACCGCCCGCGATAGAGAAAGCATCGTAGGTTTTACCGACTTGGATTTTGGAAAATACGGCGCGGATGAGATTACCCTATGGCTCTTCCCACTTAGCGGCGAGCCGTTTGATTTCGAAATATGGCAGGGACTGCCAAACGATGGCAAGCTTTTGCTTAACGCACACTACGACAAGGGTACAATCTGGAACACTTATAAAGAAGTCACATACAAGCTCTCCGAGCGACTGCGCGGCATACAAAACCTTGGCTTTGTTTTCCGCCAAAAGGTGCATATCAAAGGTTTCCGCTTCAAATCCAAAACTTATGAAAAAATCCCATTTGCGGCGCATGACAGTATCTATGGCGATAGCTACAAAATCACCGACCCCGCTGTAGAAAAAATCGGCAACAATGTGACGATTAGTTTCGCAAAAATGCATTTCGAAAACCCAACGGATGCACTGGAGATTGTATGGCGGTCGCATCTGCCCCAAAATACAATACGACTTATGTTTACGGACGATGACGGCGAAGAGTTTATGAACATGCTGACCCTGCCCGAAAGCACCGAGTATTCACAAAAAAAACTTGCACTGCAAACCCCGTTAAAAGGCAAGGGACAGGTAAGTTTTATCTTCTTGCCGGGCTCAGAAATTGACTTGGAATATTTACAATTTCACGATATAATAAAAATCCAAAGGAGCTGATAAAATGGCACTAAAAGCAGGAATAATAGGTTGCGGGGGTATAGCAAACCAAAAGCACATGCCGAGCATACAAAAAACAGGCATGGTTGATATGGTGGCCTTTTGCGATGCAAAACCTGAGCGCGCAAAAGAATCCGCAGAAAAATATGGCACGGCAAATGCGACAACCGCCACCGACTACAAGGCTCTCATAAGTGACCCGGCCATAGACATCATCTATGTATTAACGCCCAACAAATCTCATGCCGCTATCACAATAGCCGCCCTCGAAGCGGGCAAGCATGTAATGTGCGAAAAACCAATGGCAAAAACCTCGGCAGAAGCTCGTGCAATGGTGGCCGCCGCAAAAAAATCAGGTAAAGTCCTGACAATCGGCTACCAAAATCGCTTTAAGCCCGAGAGCAAGTATATAAAACAATGCGCCGACCGTGGCGATTTTGGCGACATATATTTTTCAAAAGCACATGCCCTGCGCCGCCGTGCTGTGCCTACATGGGGTGTGTTTCTTGACGAAGAAGAGCAGGGCGGAGGCCCGCTGATTGATATAGGTACACACGCGCTGGACCTCGCGCTTTGGTTTATGGGTAAATATAAACCAAAATCTGTGATGGGCAGTGTATTCCACAAGCTAAACGGTAATGGAGACTGCGGAAACGCCTTCGGCCCGTGGGAGCCAAAAGAATTTATTGTTGAGGACTCGGCATTTGGTTTTGTCACCATGGAGGATGGCTCGACAATTATCTTGGAATCCAGCTGGGCATTAAACACCCTTGAGTTTGGTGAAGCAAAAGCCACAATCTGCGGTACAAAAGGTGGCGCGGATATGTGGGACGGTGTGCGGATTAATGGCGACGACTTTGGTAAGCTTTATCAAAAAAGCCCTGCGCTGGGTGCGGCAGGGGTGGATTTCTTCACGGGTGGCGGAAATTCTCCCGAGGTAGAAGAACAACTTTCTTTCCTTAACGCAATCACAAAAGGCACTCCTCTCACCGTTCTTCCCGAAGAGGCTTGCATTGTTACAGAAATACTGGAAGCCATCTATGAATCTGCAAAAACAGGAAAATTAGTAACTTTTTAATGGACGGCATATCTGTCCTTTTTGATTTGCAAAGCGCGTTGACCGTATCGGAAAGCGTAGCTTTTGTCAGTGATGCACAAAATATCAAAATAAAAGAAATTGAGGACGTAAAAACACTGACAGTCACAAAGAGGCAGTCCGACATCGACGGTTTTATCGTTGATATAACACGCCTTTCGGAGTATGCAGAAGGCGAAATTTTGCTCGGCGACAGGTTTACGATTACCGGTAGGTTTGGGCGGAAAACGCCTATCGGTGGCTGGTGCTTTGAACTACGCGCAAGATGTAAAAACGGCACAAACAAAGCAGTGCATCAGTTTTTCCCTGATAGGAGCAGAATTTTCGCGCTTTCGTTTGTCATTGATATAAACGATGTAGAAAGTATTTATTTAATCACTCGCACGCAGGTCATCGGACTCACGCCAAAAGAGTTTTTTGTGGACGGCATTTTGATTACTCGCGTTTCGGGTTATGCTATTGCAGATACTCGGAGCGTCGTTTACATAATGGAGGACGACCGGTTTTTGGAGGACTTAACCGAGGGTGGGTACTCGGAGTATCTTTATGCTACGGGCGACCCGCTTTATTTGGTGTATAGAAGCGCGGAAAAAGCAGGCAGAAAAGCCCTAAGCATAAGCCGCAGACTTAACGATTGGGACGGTCTGGACATCCGTATATCTCTGATGAATTTTTTGCCGCAAAACAAATATGCTGTGAGGGTGGTCGGGTGTATCCCCGGTGAGGCACCTCTCGATGCAGAGATAATGCTACAGCTCATACCGACCTATGAATCACGAAGTGTAAAGCTAATGCACGAAAACCAAAATTTTGTATTGTTGCACGCTTTTACATCGGAAGAATTAAAAACCACAGAATGCGTAAGAATAGCAACAAGCGAATCCGGAAAAAACATGTCGTTTATAATATATAATATAGAAGTTTTTGTGTTGGAGTGAGTCAAATGTTTATAGACAATGTAAAAATCACAATAGAGTCAGGCAGGGGCGGGCATGGCCATATAAGCTTTCGGCGTGAAAAATATGTACCAAATGGTGGTCCCGATGGTGGTGACGGAGGCTTGGGCGGCAGCATTGTGTTTGTGGCAGACAGTGGAATAAACACTTTGGTAGACTTCCGATACAAGAAGCTGTTTAAGGCCGAGGACGGTGTAAACGGTGGCGGTAGCAAATGCACAGGCCGCAACGGAAACGACCTTATTTTAAAAGTACCCATAGGCACACTCATCCGATATGGCTGGGAAACAGATGAAACAGACAGTCCGAGCGGCCTTGTGATGGCCGACCTAAAAGCCCATGGCGAGCGCAGAGTCCTTGCAAAAGGCGGGCGCGGGGGTAGGGGAAATCAACATTTTGCCACACCTGCACGCCAAGCCCCCAAGTTTTCTGAAGATGGCAAGGCAGGCAAGTCATACCAAATCACATTGGAGCTAAAGCTGATTGCCGATGTCGGTATTATCGGATTTCCAAATGCGGGTAAGTCTACATTGCTCTCTCGCGTGACAAAGGCAAACCCAAAAATCGCAAGCTACCAGTTTACCACCCTCACACCAAACCTTGGTGTGGTGCGCCATGACTATGGGCGTGATTTTGTACTGGCGGATATACCGGGGCTGATAGAGGGGGCAAGCAAGGGTGTGGGTTTGGGATTTGATTTCCTGCGGCATATCGAGCGTACGCGGGTACTTTTGCATGTGGTAGACGCGGCACGATTAGAGGATGAATTGACACCGACACAGGCCGTAGAAAAAATCAACGCCGAGCTTAGACAGTTTAACCCCGCCTTATTAGACCGTCCGCAAATCATAGCCGCCAACAAATCCGACCTGCAACCCGACGAATCGCATTTGGAAGAACTCAACGCCTTTGCCGCAAAACAAGGCTGGCAGGTATACAATATCTCCGCCGCTACAAACAGTGGCATAGACGAGCTTATGCGTGGGCTGGTGGATATATTAAAAGACGCTCCGGAAATCGAAGATTTTGAGCCGGACTACGAAACATATTTTGAGCCGGAGCGAGCCGAAGAGTCGATTACGGTAGAAAAAATAAAAGAGGGCTACTTCCGCGTGGAAGGCCCCGGTATAGAACGTATGCTGGGTTATACAAATATGGCTGACGAGCGTGGTTTTGCTTTCTTCCAGCGTTTCTTGCGCGAGCGAGGTATCATCGCTCGCCTCGAAGAGCTGGGCATAGAAGAAAACGACACCGTACAGCTATATGAGCTGGAGTTTGATTATTGGAAATGAGGCAATGCCGCTCCCGGGTTGCGCCCAACAAATTCTTCCAGACTTAAAATATTATTGTCATGCATATATTGCGAGATTGTCTCGCCGACAAAGGTGATATGCCACGGCTCGTGGATATAACCTGTTATATGTGTAGTTTCGGCACGGTATCTTATTATGAATCCGTAGTTATGGGCATTTGCGGCCACCCATCTGCCTGTAGGCGAAGGACCTCCTGCATCCAGCAGTCCACCCGGCCCCCAGAGGTCCAAGGCTCGGCCTGTCTGATGCTCACTATGGTGTGGGCGTGCCACACGGCCGTCACGTCTGCCGCCATTGACCCACAGCTCTGACTGGCGAGTGGCTGTGCGATACGCCGATGTCACGGATATGTCAAACCCTGCATTTTGCGAAGCCTCACGCAGACGACGGAATGCCGCAACTGTCTCAGGTGTGGCGAGCAGATGGCATTCGTCATGGTTAACAGAAACAAGCTCGGCAGGCAAAAAGCCATACGGCAATCTATAAGTCGGTGATACAAACAGCGGATTGGGCTGGTGATTGATTCTAATCTGCGAATAGAATGGAATATGCACAGAGGCGTTTACTTTCCAGATAACCGTTTCGACATCCAAGTCAGGGCGTTGTCGCCAAAATTCTGCATACAAGTCAGAGTTGTCATGCATGTAAAACGGTAACGCTGTGTATTCCCATGGAATCGGCGGTGCAGGGACATTTGGTGTCGGTGCAGGTGTAGGGAGTATGTTTACCGTCTCCTGTGTATCCGGAGGCAGAGTATCATATATTTCTTCTTCGGGAATATAGGCCGAAGGCGGCAGCAGTTGTATCCACGAGGTAGGCTCCACCGAAGGCTCTGTGACTACGAGTGCTGTCTCGGCGTATTGTGGTGTTTCATATGTATTATGTGTCGCAACAACAGCCCTTATTTGTTCAGGGCGTAAGTCCAACATCATATAAACGGCAAACCCCACACAGCCCGCCGCCGCCAAAAGCATCAAAAAAGTACCAACACCCGCAAGAAAGCTAATCCTCGCACTGCGTCTGCCTACATAATATGGATGGTATCGGTTGTTTCTCCTGCGCACGTAATTTCCCCCGCGATGGTAAATCTCGGGTCATTATAGCACGTATTTTATTCTAAAACCATACGATTCATTTCTTTTTTTAGCCTCGATATGATTTTTTTCTCCAGTCTCGAAATATATGACTGCGAAATCCCCAACATGTCCGCTACTTCTTTTTGTGTCTTTTCTTCCCCGCCCGCATACAGACCAAAACGGAGTTCTATGATTTTTTTTTCGCGGTTTGACAGCTTATCCATTGCCAGTGTCAGCAATTTTTTGTCTGTTTCGTCCTCGATGTCGCGTGAAATAATATCTGCCTCTGTGCCGAGGATGTCGGATAGTAAAAGCTCATTGCCTTCCCAGTCAATATTTAGCGGCTCGTCTATGGAAATTTCCGATTTTGTGCGAGTGTTGCGACGCAGATACATAAGAATTTCGTTTTCGATACAGCGGCTTGCATATGTTGCGAGTTTTATTTTTTTGTCGGGACGGAATGTGTTTATTGCCTTGATTAGGCCAATGGTGCCGATGGAAATCAAATCTTCTACATTAATCCCCGTATTTTCGAACTTGCGGGCTATGTATACCACCAGCCGCAGGTTGCGCTCAATTAGGGTCGCTTTCGCTCCCATGTCGTCTTCGGTGCCGAGCAGTGCAAGCAGTTTTGCTTCCTCATCCGTACCTAGGGGCGCGGGCAATACCTCACTGCCTCCTATGTAGTAGCTTGAGTTTTCGGGTTGAATAGCTCCTATTATCATGTTTCGGGCTTTTTCGTATAACGCACTTAGCATATGTGTACCTCCTGCAACGTTGTAAAACTAATTATAAAACGCATGACAAGCGCAATTTGTCGTTACTTGACATTACTAAAAAAAAGAATAAAATGTTATCCGTATAAACTCGGGGAGTAGCGCAGCTTGGTAGCGCGCTTGGTTCGGGACCAAGAGGTCGCAAGTTCAAATCTTGTTTCCCCGATATGAAAAACCCCTGTGGGTATGAGGCTTACAGGGGTTTTTCCGTTTAATGGTAATGTCATTAAAAATGAAATTTAGCCTTTATTGCATTGAAAGTGACAGCAAATTACATAAAGCTAGGCATGGTATATAAAATATTGCAGAAATATCGCTGTAAACTGTGAAACGGACGATGAGGATTTTATTTATGGTGGTACAGAAGAAGACATTATTGATAGAACATCCTACTGGTGTACTGACATTGCCCGTGTTGCGTGTGTATTGTTTCAAATAGCGGGATTCCCGTCGCGCATTATCGTTACAGTAAACACGAATTTCGCGTATTGTGGGCACATTGTTACAGAAGTTTATTATGACGGTAAATGGTGCGTTACCGACCCCAATGCCGGAGTAATATTCAGACACGAAGATGGTACCCCTGCTTCTGTTTGGGAAGTTCATAGTGATTATGAAATAGCAAATAGAATATACCGCATAAATGACCCAAATTGCATGGAGGGCAACAGTATATTTTTTCCGCCGGGCGAACAATTTGAATCTGTTGGGATTGTAAATTACTACGTTGGCGATATGAAAAAGTATAATTACGAAACAAGTGGAACAAACGAATTTTACAAAAAAACACTAAAAAACGCTAACGGAAAATGGACTGAAGGGCTTAAATGGGTGCATGGTGAAGAGCTTTTGTAAGCTGTCGCAAATATTTTCAATATGAATGTACGCAATTTTCATATTTTCGTGCCGACAGGCGCGAAAGCTCCCGACAGGGCGCAAAACCTCAGAACGTGATGTCGCATACGAACTTGACGGTCAACTGTTTGTTTGGGACAAAATAAAAGCCAAAAGCAACAAAGCGAAGCATGGTATATCATTTGAAGAAGCTGCATCTGTCTTTGTAATTGGCGGCGCAGAAGAATTTGACGATGATGACCATTCCGATGACGAAGAAAGGC
>WRGY01000045.1 GCA_009786925.1 Defluviitaleaceae bacterium
ACATAAATTATAGTTATCCACATTTTTTCATGCCTGTTTGTCCTGTTTTTCTCCAAAAAAAGATGCCTCGCTTTTTTCCTTAACGAGACATCCCCTGCATTGCTCAAAACCTGATTTAGATGTTTTGGTCATAACCGCTCCCCCCCTCAATTGTTTAGGGAATATGGCAAGGGATGTCTCATCCGCAGAGTTTAGCGTTTACGAGACATCCCTTTTTCATACATATGGCAAATTATTTACCTACTGTTGTTGCTCTTCTTCCGCCCTGGCTACTTTGGGATAAAACAAATCATCATCATCCTCGTCTGAGTATCCGGGTGCATTTTCTACCTCTATGCTGCGGTAGACTGGCATTCCTGTACCTGCGGGGATTAATTGCCCTATGATTACGTTTTCTTTCAAGCCGATAAGACGATCCTCTTTTCCGCGAATGGCGGCCTCTGTGAGGACACGAGTCGTTTCTTGGAATGACGCGGCAGATAGGAAAGAATCCGTAGCCAACGATGCCTTTGTAATACCTAGCAACACACGAGTACCTGTAGCAGGCTCGCCGCCCTTGGCTTCTGTTTCTTTGTTGATTTCTTCAAACTCCAGCCAATCGATTAGTGAGCCGGGGAGCAGGTCTGTGTCGCCGTTTTCTTCTACTTTAATCCGTTTTAGCATTTGGCGCACTATTACTTCGATGTGCTTATCATTAATATCTACGCCGTGCAAGTCGTATACACGTTGCACTTCTTGAATCATATAATCCTGCACTCCACGCAATCCTTTGATTTTTAAGATGTCATGCGGATATACGCTACCCTCGGTAAGCTCACTACCGGCCTCAATTTCTTGGCCGTTATATACCTTTATACGTGAGCCGTAAGGGATGAGATACGCTTTTTCTTCGCCCGTCTCCGTGCTGGAAATAACCACTTCGCGTTTTTTCTTAGAATCGGAAACAGTCACCCTGCCACCAAACTCTGCGATGATAGCAAGACCCTTTGGCTTACGAGCCTCAAATATTTCTTCTACGCGGGGCAGACCCTTTGTTATATCGTCGTTTGTAGCAACACCACCCACCTGGAAGGTACGCATAGTGAGCTGTGTACCGGGTTCACCGATGGACTGTGCCGCAATTATGCCTACGGATTCACCGATACGTACAGCGCGTCCACTTGCCATGTTTGCGCCATAGCATTTTGAACAAAGACCTATACGGCTACGGCAGGTTAATACCGTGCGCACTAGGACTTCTGTTATACCTGCGGCTTCGATAGCCTCCGCTTGGTCAGGAGAAATAAGGCTGTCGGCATTTGCCAATACATTGCCTGTCTCGGGATGTTTAATGTCCTCGATTGCCCAACGTCCACGGATGCGGTCTACGAGCGGCTCAATAATTTCTTCGCCATCCACAAAAGCTTTTACGACCAACCCTGGCTTTTCAGTTTCTTCTTTTACACAGTCCTCTTCGCGGATAATAATATCTTGCGAAACGTCAACCATACGGCGAGTGAGATAACCCGAGTCGGCTGTACGCAACGCGGTGTCAGAAAGCCCCTTACGCGCACTATGCCCCGAGATAAAGTATTCAAGAACAGTTAAGCCTTCACGATAGTTAGAACGAACCGGAATTTCCAGCGTCTTACCCGTAGGCGACGCAAGCAATCCGCGCATACCCGCCATTTGCTTCATCTGGATTTTAGAACCCCTCGCGCCGGAGTCCAGCATCATGAATACGCTATTTTCTTGGCTTAGGTTTTCCATGAGGTCCTCTGTTACCTTATCGGCAGCGTCCGCCCATACTTGCAGTACCTTGTCACGACGTTCATCATCTGTCATAAGCCCACGATGGAACATCTTCAAAATACCCTCTACAGAGTCGTCTGCCGTCTTTAGGATTTCAGGCTTGGTACCCGGCACCTCCATATCAGAAACAGATACAGAAAGCGCGCTTTGCGTGGCAAAACGGAAGCCCAAATCCTTGATATTGTCCAGCGTGACGGATGTGTCCACACTGCCGTATTTATTGATACAACGGTTAACTATACGACTTAGCATTTTATTATTAACCAGACAGTTAATCTCATAAGAGCATCTGTCTGTAGCGCGGTCAACAAATCCCAAATCTTGTGGAATAGCTTGGTTAAATATTACGCGACCGGGTGTAGTCTCTACGAGCTTTGTTTCGCCTGTTTCGGGGTCTGCACGGCGCACTTTTACCTTTGCGTGCAGATGCACTTCGTTATTGCTGTATGCAATCACAGCCTCTTCATCGAATGCGAAGATTTTTCCTTCGCCCAAGCGACCTTCACGCTCCAGAGTGAGATAGTAAATTCCCAAAACCATATCCTTTGTAGGCACAGTAATAGGCATACCATCCGATGGCTTGAGCAAGTTGTTTGGCGCGAGAAGAAGGAAGCGGCATTCGGCCTGCGCCTCTACAGAAAGCGGCACATGCACAGCCATCTGGTCGCCGTCAAAGTCAGCATTGTAAGCCGCACAGACAAGCGGGTGCAACATAAGTGCGCGTCCCTCAACCAGCACAGGCTCAAACGCCTGTATGCCGAGCCTATGCAGGGTAGGAGCGCGGTTTAGCATGATGGGATGTTCTTTTATTACATCTTCTAAAGCATCCCAGACGCGAGGTTCAAGCTTCTCCACCATACGTTTTGCAGATTTTATATTATGAGCATCTCCGGAACCTACGAGCTTTTTCATTACAAAGGGCTTAAATAGCTCTATTGCCATTTCGCGAGGTAGACCACATTGGTATATTTTTAATTTCGGACCTACAACGATTACAGAACGCCCCGAGTAGTCTACGCGCTTACCTAGCAGGTTTTGACGGAAGCGGCCTTGTTTACCCGTAAGCAAGTCGGAGAGTGACTTTAGGGCGCGATTACCTGGGCCTGTAACGGGTCGACCACGACGGCCATTGTTAATAAGCGCGTCCACGGCCTCTTGGAGCATACGCTTTTCGTTACGTACTATGATGTTAGGCGCGCCCAAGTCGAGCAGTCGTTTTAGCCTGTTATTTCTGTTAATAACTCGGCGATACAGGTCATTAAGGTCAGAAGTGGCAAAACGTCCACCATCGAGCTGTACCATAGGACGCAAATCTGGCGGAATTACAGGGATTGCATCACAAATCATCCACTCAGGACGATTACCACTAAGGCGAAATGACTCAATAACTTCCAATTTTTTTATATAACGCAAACGCTTTTGACCCGTTGCGTCTTTTAGCAGATGTTTAAGCTCTTCCGATTCGCCTTCAAGGTCAATCTGCAAAAGCAGTTCCTTTACAGCTTCAGCACCCATACCTACACGGAAGGTGGGTACACGTGCAGTACCGATACTGCGCCACTGTCCATGTTCTTCCAGTGCGTCGCGATATTCTTTTTCTGTCATCAAAGTCTTAACCTGAAGCCCTGTGTCACCGCCGTCCAGCACTACATACGCGGCGAAATACAATATTTTTTCTAATGCACGCGGCGACATACCAAGGATAAGACCCATCCTGCTGGGAATCCCACGAAAATACCAAATATGAGAAACAGGAGCAGCAAGTTCAATATGCCCCATGCGCTCTCTACGCACCTTGCTTTTTGTGACTTCTACGCCACAGCGGTCACAGACAACACCTTTGTAGCGTATACGTTTGTACTTTCCGCAGTGACATTCCCAGTCTTTGTTGGGGCCGAATATACGCTCACAAAATAATCCGTCGCGCTCGGGCTTTAGTGTGCGGTAGTTTATTGTTTCGGGTTTTTTCACTTCTCCTCTGCTCCACTCGCGTATCTTCTCGGGCGAAGCAAGGCCTATTTTTATTGAGGAGAAGGACATTGCCTGTTCGGGTTTTTCCGCTTTGTTAAAATCCATAACATTACTCCTCGTCATTATATATTCCGAAATCGTCATCCGTCATCTCATCTGCCAACGAAATATCAAAATCCTCGGGCAGGTCGGCATTCAAGTCGAAGTCAGCAGATACGTCGGGTTCTTCCAAGTCATCGGGGATTACCACTGAATCGCCCTCTGCCATGGATGATGCATCTGCCGTTATATCTACTTCTAACATAGGCTCTGCATCAGGCTCTTCTTCATCGTCGGCATCTGGAGGCAAGTCTCCTCCATCCTCGTTTTGTGCAGTCCGTAGCAAAGCACCTCGACGGATATAGTTGCGGTCTGCAGAGTCCTTATCTGACTCAAGCCCTTCGATGTTTACGTCTACAGCGATTTCTTCGCCGTCCTCGACGGACTCCTTTATTACAACTTCTGTGTCATCTGCCATGAGTACCTTTACATCAAGGCACAAGGCTTGGAGTTCTTTTAACAAAACCTTAAACGACTCTGGCACACCTGGCTCGGGAATGTTTTCGCCTTTTACAATTGCCTCGTAAGTTTTTACGCGACCTACAATGTCGTCAGATTTTACTGTAAGAATTTCTTGCAAGGTATAGCTGGCACCATAAGCTTCTAATGCCCATACCTCCATCTCACCAAAACGCTGTCCGCCGAACTGTGCCTTACCGCCCAATGGCTGTTGCGTGACAAGTGAGTATGGGCCTGTAGAACGTGCATGGATTTTGTCATCTACAAGGTGGTGGAGTTTTAGATAATGCATAAAGCCAACAGTTATTGGATTATCAAATTCTTCGCCTGTGCGACCATCACGCACTCGAATTTTTCCGTCGCGGTTTATTGGCACACCGACCCATTCATCATTTTCTTTGTTTTCTTCTAGCTGTGTATATATATCATCGTCGAGTATGTCACGCCATTTTTTTGTAAAATCTTTCCACTCCAGATTGATATAGTCGTTAGCAAGGTCGAGAGTGTCCATGATGTCAATCTCGTTAGCACCATCAAATACAGGTGTCGCCGCTTTCCAGCCTAAGCATTTTGCAGCCAAGCCAAGGTGAACTTCCAGTACCTGTCCGATATTCATACGAGAAGGTACGCCGAGTGGGTTAAGCACTATATCCAGCGGGCGACCGTTGGGAAGAAATGGCATATCTTCCACAGGAAGAACTTTTGCGATAACACCCTTGTTACCATGTCGTCCCGCCATCTTGTCTCCTACAGAGATTTTACGTTTTTGTGCTATATAAACACGCACGAGCTGGTTAACGCCAGGAGGCAACTCGTCGCGCTTTTGTCCTGGTGCAAGGTCACTACGATTGTCACGAGTAAACACCTTTACGTCCACCACTATTCCGCTTTCTCCGTGAGGTACGCGCAAACTCGTATCACGGACTTCTCTTGCTTTTTCGCCAAAGATTGCACGCAATAGACGTTCTTCTGCCGTGAGTTCGGTTTCGCCTTTAGGGGTTACTTTGCCCACCAGGATGTCATTGGGGCCGACCTCTGCTCCGATTCTTATAATACCGTCCTCGTCAAGGTCTTTCATTGCATCCTCGCCCACGTTGGGGATGTCGCGTGTTATTTCTTCGGGTCCCAGTTTTGTATCGCGTGCCTCGGCTTCATATTCTTCTATATGAATTGAGGTATAAACATCGTCACGCACAAGGTTTTCGCTAAGGAGAATAGCATCCTCGTAGTTATATCCTTCCCATGCCATAAAACCGATGAGCGGGTTTTTGCCCAACGCAAGCTCACCGTTGTCGGTAGAAGGCCCATCGGCAATAACTTGACCTGCTGCTATATGCTGTCCTTTGTGGACTATAGGGCGTTGGTTTATGCATGTGCCTTGGTTACTTCGCATGAACTTTGTGAGACGATAGATTTCTTTTTTGCCTTCATCTGTACGGATGGCTATATGACTGGCAGTCACTTCTTCTACCACACCTGCGACTTCTGCTATCATTACAACACCAGAGTCTAATGCAACCTTGTATTCCATACCTGTACCAACAACAGGTGCGTCCGTGGTCATCAGTGGAACGGCCTGACGTTGCATGTTAGAACCCATGAGAGCACGCGAAACGTCGTCGTTTTCTAAGAAGGGGATAAGTGCGGTTGCAACAGAGACTATTTGCTTTGGAGAAACGTCCATAAGGTCAATGCGCGATGGGTCAAACTCCTGAATTTCGTCACGGTGACGACCCTGTACGCGACGGTTTACAAAGTGACCTTCTTCTGTGAGACCTTCGTTTGCTTGGGCTATGATATAGTTTTCTTCTTCATCGGCGGTTACGTATATAAAGTTGTTTGTTACGACAGGAGATTGGCCTTGACGTTTTTCTACAAAACGATAAGGAGCCTCAATAAATCCATACTCGTTTATTCGAGCATAGGTGGCTAATGAGTTAATAAGACCGATGTTTGGCCCTTCCGGGGTCTCAATAGGACACATACGACCGTAGTGGGAACTGTGAACATCTCGGACTTCGAAGCCTGCACGATCGCGACTAAGGCCTCCCGGCCCAAGCGCGGAAAGCCTACGCTTATGTGAAAGCTCGTCCAATGGGTTTGTCTGCCCCATAAACTGTGAAAGCTGTGATGAGCCAAAAAACTCCTTGATTGCAGCTGTCACAGGTCTGATATTGATGAGCGCTTGTGGTGTCACGATGTCCATATCCTGTATGGTCATGCGCTCTTTCACTACGCGCTCCATGCGCGTGAGGCCGATACGGAATTGGTTTTGCAAAAGCTCGCCGACTGCACGTATACGACGGTTGCCCAAGTGGTCGATGTCGTCAACATTTCCGATATTAAATTCAACACCCATGGCATAACTAATCGATGCCATAATGTCCTCGAATGTTACTGTTTTTGGCAATAATTTGCCCATGTTTTGCTTGATGACGCGCTCCAGTTCCTCTTTGTCGGGGGCTTTTATTAGTTCGCGCAAAACAGGATAATATACTTTTTCTTGTATGCCAAAGTCCTCCGCCTTAAAACCAAAAGGCTCTATATATTGCTCAATGTCTACAGTCATATTTGAAAGCACACGAAGTACGCGGCCTTCTTCCACATATATATCCACATGAGGGCAGCCCGCGTTTTGGATTTGGTCGGCGAGTTCTGAGGTAATATCTACTCCTGCCTCGGCGATTACCTCTCCACTATCGGGTGACACTGCGTCTGCGGCCAAAGTACAACCCTTTACACGTGACCGTAGTGCAAGTTTTTTGTTGAATTTATAACGTCCGACTTTTGCCAAGTCATAACGCTTTGGGTCGAAAAACATGTTATTGAGAAGAGACTGCGAACCCTCCACTGTGGGCGGCTCGCCCGGACGCAAACGTTTGTATGCTTCTATGAGTCCTTCTTCGTGGGTTTTTGCTATATCTTTTTCTATGGTAGCGAGGATTTTCGGGTCATCGCCAAATTTCACCAAAATTTCTTCATCAGTACCTACACCAAGAGAGCGCATAAGCACCGTAACAGGAACTTTGCGCGTGCGGTCTATACGCACATAGAACACATCGTTTGAATCCGTGTCAAACTCAAGCCATGCACCACGGTTTGGGATGACGCTGGACGACACGAGAATTTTACCCACCTTGTCATGGTCGATACTAAAATAAATACCCGGCGAGCGCATAAGCTGGCTTACAATAACACGCTCCGCGCCGTTTATGATAAAAGTGCCACTCTCTGTCATAAGCGGAAAATCGCCCATGAATATATCCTGCTCTTTTATTTCGTCCACTTCTTTATTATGCAGACGGCATTTTACACGCAAAGAAGCGGCATATGTCGCATCCCGCTCTTTACATTCATCTATTGTGTATTTGGGTTTGCCGTCCAGCGTAAGGTCTATCAAGTCCAGTGCTAAATTTCCGCTGTAATCTGTAATAGGAGAAATATCGCGAAATACCTCCTTTAGACCTTCAGTGATAAACCAGTTGTAACTCTCCTTTTGTACTTCAATCAAATTTGGAATTTCCAGCACTTCTGCTATGCGTGAATACGTAGCTCTTACAGGCCCCATACCACGCGTAGGACGCACCCTGTTTTTTTCCACTGTAGCAACCCCTTTTTTGCATTTTTACTTTATAAAATCGCGCCAAGCCGCGCATTTGCTGCATTTGTTGGGTTATTATAAAAAAATTGTTGTGTTTTGCCGCAACCTGTGTTACCCTATGCCTCAAAGTGGGGGAGTAGCCCCTCCGTAAAATAGTCATAAAGAGCTGTAAGTATAACATGTCACATTTTTTGTTGTCAAGCGTTTTTTTACATAATTTTGGATGAATAAAACACCAGCAAATCATCTACAGGACAACCACAACATCACAGGTGAACGCTATTAAATGCGACATCGCCTAAAACCCATCTTTTTTGATAAATATTGCATTTAAAATGCTTAACACAATTGACGCAAAGAATGCAGTGCCAAAACCGGAAACGTGAAAACCAGGCACAAGTACCGAAACAAGCATCAGAAGCAATCCGTTTACAACCAAATAAAAAAAACCAAGTGTTAGAAACGTGATGGGTAACGCGATAAACTGCAAAATCGGCTTGAGTGTCGCATTTGTCAAACCCAATACAATCGCGGCAACGATAGCATCTAACGAACTTTCAATCACGATGCCCCTAAATAAAAAAGACAGTACATACAAAAACAATGCACTGTTATGTAGTGACCTGTCAAGTGCCGTCAGCCCAAGACCCTACAAATTTGCGCAAACATATTTAGTTTTACCTGCTTCTGAGTTAAAGAAGA
>WRGY01000046.1 GCA_009786925.1 Defluviitaleaceae bacterium
TTGTTTTTCATCGCTTATATCTTTTCGGGATTGGCGGGGTCAGCGGTCAGTCTGGTCAATTTGCACTTTTTTCAGCCATTTGCTGTTTCTGCGGGAGCCTCCGGCGCGGTATACGGCATAGTCGGTGCGATGTTTGCATATACACGTATCACAAAACGCTCCATCGAGTTTATCACTTGGTATCTAATGCTAATTTATATCGGCCTCGGCATGGCAATGGGTTTTGCCACGCCGGGCATAGATAATTTTGCACATATAGGAGGTCTGTTGATGGGCTTTTTAATCGGCAGTGCTTATGCCGTATTTAAGAAATAACCCCCACACGCTTTTCGATAATACCCCATGGAATGTTATCTATAAAGCGGTTTATATAAGAAGCCTTATCCGTTCCATAGTCTAAAAAATATGCGTGTTCATACATATCCAACACGATAATGGGGTATGCCATAGAGATATGCCCTTCGTCATGCAAATCCAGCAAAATATTTCGGCAGGTAGCTGTACGTTGCTCATACGCTAAGATGCACCAGCCCCTTGCAGACATGGCACAAGCGATAAAATCTTCTTTCCATTTGTCAAACCCACCATAGTATTTATTTATAATACTCGTCATCCTCGGCCCGGGTGAGGTAGCTTGGTCGCCAAGATTTTGGAAGTACATCTCATGCAAAATAACGCCATTAATCGAATACGTCTCTGTCTTTTTCCATCCACGATAATGACCGCCGGCTGTACTCGCAGTTTTATATTGCGGGTCTGTCGCCAAGGTTTTGTCCGTCAAATTTGTCATGCTTACATAGCCATCATACAATGTTACATGGTCGTCAAACTGCTTTCTGCTTACCACTGATGTCTTATGCGGGAATGTAATTGCGCTGATTTCCATAGATGCCTCCACTTTGTTTTTTGCTATTATATGCAAGTTAACAGGGAAGGGTGAAAATCGAAACAATCATCTTTTGCGATACCACTTAGGTACAATCTTTTTCATATTATCGTGTGCGGCATTAAAAGCATTAAACCCATTTTGCAAATCGAGCTTGCTTTCATTTACAGCTTTTGTCAAAAGTCGTAAACATGCAAAATATATAACAGCTTCGTCGATAAGGTCATCGCGTGCAGCGAGAGCGGTAAGCAGGTCGGTAACTGTCCAATCGGATGCGTTTGCAGTCCAATCAAAAGTATCCCCAAACTCCATCGTGAAGTCACTACCACGGACAGTGAAGCTAACTTCCAATGAATCCAAGTCCTCACCAAGCTCATGTGCAGCCAACACAACATCGCTATCGTCGGTATCAAGAGAGAAAATTTCGTCATCACCATATGCATCGAAGTCTCTGGACGCAAATACGCGGTCTAAGAGAGAGCTTAGGCGAGTGATGTCTTGAACATCCTCTACAGACATGAGTGGGTCTAAGGCCAAAAGAGCCTCACGAGCCTCAGCTACCTGCATTCTGTTTTCGTTGAGGGCTGCGAATGCCTCGGAAACAACCAAGTTATCGGCTGTAAGAAGGCGGATGTCATCCAAAATTTCGGAATCAATAGCGGGTCCCATTGCAAGCACTCGGTTTGTGTTAAATTCTACACGTTGCTGCATTGACGCGATTTCTTGTGATAATTGATTGATTTCCTGGTCAATCATCGCACGTTGGTTTTGTGTATTTGTGTCGTTTGCACCTTGTACCAACAATTCGCGTACACGTTGGAGCATGTTACCAATTTCCTCCAATCCGCCTTCTGTGGTGAGAAGCATAGACTGGCCGTCTTGTGCGTTGCGGCTTGCTTGGTCAAGACCGCGGATTTGGGAGCGCATGTTTTCAGAGATTGCAAGCCCTGCTGCATCATCTGCCGCACTGTTGATACGGAAACCGCTGGAAAGCCTGTTGGATGCTCGACCTTGCTCAAGTCCAACGTTTTTCATGTTCCTGTGCGCATTGAGCGCGAACACGTTTGTCCTTACTACTTTAGCAGGTTATGCACCGCTTCCTCTCGCTCTGCATGTGTCATCTCGTTCATCTCCTTGGCTTTTATGCTTCAAAATCCGCGCATTTCTGCGCAAAACATCTACCCCGCGCCATAGCATGGCTGTGTTTGCATATATCTGCTTTAGCTCTTCGTCTGATACAGAAAGCCATTTTTGTGGGTCCACAAATGTGGCATTTCTTTTTTTATTTAGCGGACAAGCGTCTTGGCATATGTCGCATCCATATATCTGCCGACTTTTTTTTATTAATGCCTCTTCGTCCGAGGTGAGACTTTCTTTTTGCGTTAAGTAAGAGATGCATTGTTGTTTGTTACCCTTTACGGGACAGGCTTCTATACAGGCATTGCAATTTAGGCACTCGACATCGGGCGTGGAGGCGATTTCTACCGATTGAGTCGCTAGCAGACAGCCGATATTAAACCGAGAGCCAAATTTTTTGGAGATAATAAGACCATTGCGCCCATAAATTCCAAGACCTGCGCGGTATGCAAGTGCACGCTCGTCCAACGCGGGACTGTCTACAAGAATTTTGTATTGATTAAGACCCATGTCCTTGGCGAGTGAGTGCAAAATCCCCTTCACTCTGGGGTGATAATCCTCGCATGTTCCCAGTGATGAAAGTACAGCCGTGCCTTCACCTCCACCGTTGCCTATTTCTTTGTACCCAACCCCTACGACGATTATGGTCTTTACGTTTTTTAGGCTCGCTTCGGGGTTTGTACGTTTTTCTATATCCTTGCTTACAAAGGGAACAAAAAGGCTCGTGTTTCCGAGCAAAACACGCTCGGCAACACAAGCCCCCATAATTATGTCGTTTTTATTTACCATTCAAACTTAAATTCTGTATAAAACTTTTGTGCCGTCCCCTTCTTAACTACACATGAAGGAAAGCTTGGCTTGTTAATCCCATCAGGGAAAAGCTGTGTTTCCAGACAAAAACCGCTAAACTGCGGATATGTCACTCCTTTTCCGCTAACTGTGCCGTCTATGAAATTGCCTGTATAAAACTGCATACCGGGGCTGTCAGAGCTTACCGTCATGCGAATCCCCGTGGCCGGTGCGTACACGCTTGCGGCCTTACCTTCCCCACGAAGCACGTAGTTATGGTCATATCCACCTGTTTTGTTAACATCACCTGCGGCTTTTATGTCCTTGCCGATGAGCTTTGGTGATGTAAAATCAAACGGTCCGCCTGCGATGTCCACAAATCCGCCTGTGGGAATAAGTCCACCGTCCACCTCTGTGATTTTATCGGAAAATATCTGCATCTCATGTGCAAAAACATCCTTTGTATCATGGCCAAAAAGATTAAAATAGCTGTGGTTGGTGAGATTACATATAGTCTCTGTCTCGGTCGTTGCCTCATAGTCAATCCGCAAAACATTTGCGTCCGTGAGGGTATAACTAATCTTTGCAGTCAAATCACCCGGGTATCCACTATCACCATCGGGGCTTTGCAAAGAAAAAACAATCTTGTCGGTAGCGGAAGAGTCCACGTTCCATTCCTTCTTATCAAACCCATCACTGCCTCCATGCAAGTGATGCGCACCACCATCATTTTTTTCGAGCTGATACTCTTTGCCGCCGAGCGAAAACTTGCCATCACCTATGCGATTGGCAAAACGCCCCACCGCTACACCAAAGAACGGATGCTTTTTGGTGTAATCCTCAGGGGTATCCAGACCCAGTACGACATCCTTCTCTCCACCCTTTGAAGGTACTGTCAAGGTCATAATCGCACAACCCAAGTTTGTCACCGTCATCCTCATGCCATTTTTGTTTTTTAGTTCAAACTTCTTCATCCCCTAAAACCTCCTCAGTATTTTCTATGATTATATTGTCCTCGCCTTCTGCTGTAAAGCCCAGACCCAACTCACGCCTACGTTTTTCTTCTGCACGTTGTTTCTCTATTTCTTGTAATTCCAAGATAGGGTCTTTATCCATCTCGGGTCGGTATTTTTTAAAAACTCGCATGATTAAATACGAAGCCAACATCCCATAGATTCCCGGTGTCATAAACAAAAGAGGCTGCCAAACAAAAAGAGAAAACCCAAGCAAGGTAATAAGCAGTGCAACACAACTCACAGACGTGAACAGATGTTTAATAGCCATAAAAAAGCATGTGCGCAAAGTCTCGCCTACGCCCATATCAAACCGCGCCGTCACAGGGAATGCGAATGTAGCCACAAACATCACCATAATAAGCAACACAACCTGTGCAGGCAAAATCATACCCGCAAAATTCCCCATAATTTCCGGCTCCTGTATAGCCAACAGCATGTTCCAAATAATCACAAAGCTAACAGAAAAAACAAGCAACCAAATGATAGTCCCCCGTTTAAAATTAGTCTTAAACGCCTGCCAAAAATCCGAGGATATATAGCCCTCACGATTAGCAATCCGCCTCGTAGTCACATAAAACAGAGCCGCAGAAGATGCACCTATCGTCACCACAGGCAAACTAAACAAAATCCATAACAAGCTTAAAATCAAAGTATCCGCCAAAAATCCTGCATATTTATTAAACGAGCCATCCATACTAAAAAAATCACGCAAGTCTACCACTCCTCTGCATATCAAAGTCTATTATACACCCAAAATGGACATACTACAAAAAATTAATATGAAAGGAAAGCATAACATGATAAAATGTAAAAAACAAAAATATTCAACATTGACAAACCACCAACGCAACACAAAACCCGACTGCCAAAACTGCGCATATTTTTCTACAAAAAACTGCGGCTCACATGCTTCGGGCAATATGTTTGGTGATTTCCCAGCTTAGGGGTTTTGGAGGTCACGATGACGGAACTTCTCTCGCCTGCGGGTGATTTGGCACGCCTAAAGGTTGCCTTCGCATACGGCGCGGACGCTGTATACATCGGGGGCAAGTTTTTGAGTATGCGAGCAAAAGCAAAAAATTTCTCCCACGAGGATATGGAAGAAGGCATACGCTATGCACATGCCCTCGGCAAAAAAGTATATGTAGCAGTCAACATCTGCGCACATAACAGCGATTTTGAGACCCTTGACGAATATCTTTTGTGGCTCGACCATATCAAGGCCGATGCTGTCATTATTTCAGACCTCGGTGTCTACACAAGGGCAAAAGCGATTTTACAAAACACGGAGATACATATTTCTACACAGGCAAATATAACAAACTACGCCGCCGCGGCCTTTTGGCAAGACCTGGGCGCAAAGCGTGTAGTCCTCGCACGCGAACTTTCTCTCACAGAAATCGCAGAAATTCATAAGAAAAACCCATCATTAGAACTAGAGGCATTTGTCCACGGTGCGATGTGCATGGCATACTCCGGGCGTTGCCTCATCAGCAACTATCTAAACGCACGCGACGCTAACCGTGGAGAATGCAGTCAGCCCTGTCGCTTTTCTTACTCACTTGTAGAAGAAAAAAGCGGCGAGTCATTCCCCATCCAACAGGAAGAACGCGGCACATTTATTCTAAATTCCAAAGACCTAAACATGGTAGCCCACATCCCTGCTTTGCAAACCGCAGGGATTTCCAGCCTAAAAATAGAAGGCCGAATGAAAACCGAGTACTATATAGGCGCGGTCACAAAAACATACCGCAACGCATTGGACGACTACGCATATGACCCCGCACTATACACCGCCAATATCCCCAACTATCTGTCACAACTCCAAAAAATAGGCTCCCGAGGCTACACCACAGGTTTTTTCCACAACAAAATGACCGCCGCCGACCACGATTACAAGGGCGAAAACCAAGTCACATCCCAAGATTTCCTCGCCATAGTAGAATCCTATGAAAACGGCTACGCCTCCATAGAGCAACGCAACAAATTTCAAGCAGGCGACAAAATAGAAATCCTACGCGCCACAGGCGACAACTTTAGCCAAACAGTAGAAAAAATCTACAACGAAAATGGTGAAGAACTAAAAACCGCCCCCCACCCTAAGCAAAAACTAAAGCTAAAGACTGACCAACCCATCACAAAATATGACATGATTAGAAAAATATAGAAGTTACTCATCATGTGTCAAACGGACAAGAGCCATGCTGTTGGTTGAATCCTGAATCATAAAAAAGTGGTTATTCTGCAAATTCCAATGTCCGAGAAACAGGTGTTCGTTTTGGGGAAATATAATTCGTCCATTGAAATCTATTACTCCCTTTCCTTCACCAAAGTAACTGCAATATTCAATCCACAAAAAATTTGTTCCGCTTATGAGCGATAAATAGCCGTATTTTCCGGGGGGTATAATTTCCTGCCCTGCGCCGTTCACAACGGCGCGGGATTGCCAGTCTTCCGGGTCTGATTGAATCAAAAACCGATTTTCACCCAATATGCGTTCAATTCTGTGATATGTACCAAATGAAATTACTTCTTGCCCGTAAAAATTAAGCACCGCACGGTTAAGAATCCCATCTTTGCTCACCAATACCAGCGGGTACGATAACTCCATAACGCGAAGTCCCGAACCAAGCCAAAACACTTCGTTTGCACGCAAATCGTAAATACCGGTTATGTTATCCTGTGAAACAGTGAAAAGCCAGCGTTCATTACAGCGTGGGTGCGAATGGAAAAAGAGATTTTCAGGAGAAACAAGTTCGCCGTAAAAATTGAATATCCCTCGTCCCGTCATTACATACCCCTGTTTAATAATTCGCAAACCATCCCAAGCCGCGAGCCCTTGTGTAGAAAAAGATACAACTTCGCCTGTTTTTATATTGAATAGAGCTTCGCCTATAAATCCGGTTGAACTTGGTATATTTTCGTTGCAATCAAAAAACTGCAACCGATAAACGATAAGGGAAATTACATGCAATGCTTTACGTGGTAAGTGCTGTACTGTATAATATATATACAATAAAACTTGTTGGAGGTTTTTTTATGGCACAAGCAACCGCAAAGCAATCAACATCAATAAATGTACGAGTAGATGAAGAGGTCAAAAGGGATTTAGATTTTTTGCTTGATAAGCTGGGGCTAAATGTTTCAGTAGTTGTTAACATGCTTTTTCGGCAAATGATAATGGACGAAGCATTACCATTCCAGCCAAAATACAAGCGCAAGCGACTAACAACAGAAGAACGCTTAAAAAATTATATTGGCGATTATAAAACCGAAGAATGGGACACAGGCGGACTCGTAGGCAGAGAGGTATTTTAATGGCTTATATTCCGAAACAAGGCGATATAATAAAAATGGACTTTAACCCAACCAAAGGGCATGAACAGCAGGGACGCAGACCAGCCCTTGTAGTTAGCAACGCCAGTTACAATAAATTTGCTCGTGGTGTGGCTATTGTATGTCCTATAACAAATACAGACAGGGGCTTTCCGTTGCAACCTAAACTTGACGATAGGATTACAACATCAGGTGTTGTAATGACAGACCAAGTAAAAGCACTTGACTTAATAGAGCGAAACCCAGTGAATCTTGTTAAGGTTGGTAGTTTCGTGTTAAGTGGGTGCAAGCAAAAAGAGCTTGTTTTTGCTAACATGACATGTTTTTCCGCAGATTTTCGCTTAACATAAAACTCGATGATTCCAAAAGCGTTGAACCCGAGCGTTGCAAGGCTGTTGGCAATTGTATCAAAGTTAAAGTCAATATGGGCGTTTGTACGTCGAGTTCAATACAATTACACGATTAACCTTTCGTGTTAAGGTGGGGGTGCATAATTTTTTCCAACGGGTGCAAAAAATGCACCACCTTTACGCGATACCCATAAATACCCAAAAATCAAGCCTACGGTTCGGTTATCAACCAGCCGCAGGCTTCGTTTTTCGGTTTATGCTTTTTCTACTTCGGCGGCGGTAAGTCCCGTGTGCTGAGTAATCTTGCTTGTGGGCTCACCTGCGGCTTTCATGCTTCGGGCAACTTTTAACATCGCCAAATTGCCGCCGCGCTCCTCGGCGGTCGCTTCATTATGAAATTTATCATGCTCAAACATCCGCCTACTTCTGTACTTTGCGCGTTGGTGTTCGTCTTGGCTTATTTCCATTAGCAATGCTCCAGCCATAGCAATTTCCCCTTTCTCGGCTATTACCTTGTTTACTACATCCCTGCGTTTCACATCTGGTGCAAACTTAAAAAATATTGACCACATTTCCAGCGGCGTTAGTTTATCCACTGGCTTTTTTAGTATTTCGTCCAACTTGCTCAATTCGACAAGAATAAAATTTATCTGGTCGGTGACTAACTCCCCATCTTCGGTGCGCATTGCACTTCTTGTGATATAGTCTTTCCGATTGGGATAAATCGTATAATTGCAAAATGCAATCTGATAAGTTCGCGCCAGTTCGTGATATTTCTTGCCCTTGGACGGTTGCGAGGAGTGAAGGTCGGTCAAGTAGTACATATACTTATTGATAAAACTGGTGTGCGAGTCATCCACTTCTTGGATATGTGAACCGTGCATTTCTACATCTGCTTGGTCTTTATGGTCTTTATGGTCAATGATGCAGTTCACATCAAACCGTTCACCCTTTTCGTTGTCATCAGAAATAGGCAATTCATTGTTCCGCACGGCGGCATCCGTTACATTTCTGTTCATGCTGGAAGATAACACATCAATCAACACGGGCTTTGCTTCCGGGTGGGTCATTAAGGTTTTGAAAATGTGGTCATCCACAGGCGAAAGAATATCTGCGTCCGGCGGCAAAA
>WRGY01000047.1 GCA_009786925.1 Defluviitaleaceae bacterium
GCGACCTATAGTCTGGATTAGGGATGTGTTGGAACGCAGGAAGCCCTCTTTATCAGCATCGAGTATGGCTACGAGTTGGCACTCGGGGATGTCGAGACCTTCTCGGAGTAGATTTATGCCTACGAGTACATCAAACACGTCCATACGTAGGTCGCGGATGATTTCGATACGCTCCAGAGTGTCTATGTCGGAGTGTAGGTAGCGCACACGGATTCCTGCTTCGCGCAGGTAGGTGGTTAAGTCTTCTGCCATACGTTTTGTGAGTGTGGTGACAAGGATTTTGCCCTTTTTTTCTACTGCGTTATTGCATTCGCCGATTAGGTCATCAACCTGCCCTTTTACGGGACGGACGGATATTTCCGGGTCGAGAAGCCCTGTGGGGCGGATGATTTGTTCCACTTCAAACTGGGAATGCTCTTTTTCGTACTTTGCAGGAGTGGCTGATACAAATAACATCTGTGGGATTTTGGATTCAAATTCCTCGAATTTTAAAGGGCGGTTATCTAGGGCAGAGGGTAGACGAAATCCGTACTCGACAAGTGTTTCTTTGCGCGAGCGGTCGCCTTTATACATGCCGCCTACCTGTGGAATGGAGACATGTGACTCGTCTGCAATGATGAGAAAGTCGTCGGGGAAGTAGTCCAAAAGCGTATGAGGTGTAGAGCCTGCCTCTCGACCTGCGAGATGGCGAGAGTAGTTTTCTATTCCGCTACAAAAGCCCACCTCCGTCATCATTTCTATGTCATAGCGAGTACGTTGCAATAGGCGTTGGGCTTCCAGTATACGGTCTTGAGATTTTAGATAAGCAAGCTGTTCTTCCAGCTCTGATTCGATTGTACGTATGGCGGCGTTTAGGCGTTCCTGGCCTGTTACATAGTGGGATGCGGGGAAGATTACTATATGCTCGCGAGTGGCGAGGACTTCTCCGGTGAGTGCGTTTACTTCAGTGATTTTTTCGATTTCATCGCCAAAAAACTCTACGCGGATTGATATTTCTGATGAGTTTGAAAGAAAAATTTCTAATACATCGCCGCGAGCGCGGAATGTACCGCGGGTAAAGTTCATTTCGTTTCGGTTGTACTGGATGCCTACGAGTTTACGCATGATGTCGTCACGGTCGCGTTCCATACCAACACGGAGTGAGAGCATGAGGTCTTTATACTCGGCAGGGTCGCCGAGTCCGTAAATGCAGGAAACAGATGCAATGATAATCACATCGCGTCTCTCGAAAAGAGCCGAAGTTGCGGAGTGACGCAGACGGTCAATTTCTTCATTTATGGCCGAGTCTTTTTCTATAAATGTATCAGTGGATGGCACATATGCCTCGGGGTTGTAATAATCATAGTAGCTGACAAAGTACTCTACCGCATTTTCAGGGAAAAACTCCTTAAACTCGCTATATAGTTGTGCAGCGAGGGTTTTATTATGTGCCATAACAAGCGTGGGTCTTTGTAGTTTTTGCACGATGTTTGCCATAGTGAAGGTCTTGCCCGAGCCTGTTACTCCCAGCAGGGTTTGAAATTTTCTACCCTCGGAAAAACCTTGCGCTAAGGCATTTATTGCCTCCGGTTGGTCTCCTGTGGGTGCAAATTCTGATACAAGTTTAAAATGCATTAGGGGTGACTCCTTGTTTAAAGTATATCTGGTCTCTTGCTTTTTGTGCGTTTTAGTGATTCTTCGTGTCGCCATTTTTCTATGTTTGCGTGGTGGCCTGACAACAAAACCTCGGGGACCTCGCGACCTCGAAAAACAGGTGGGCGAGTGTAGTGAGGGTACTCCAGCAAATTTGTAGAAAAGCTTTCGTTTTGGTGGGATTCTTCTTTGCCGAGTACACCCGGGATTAGGCGCGATACCGTGTCGATTAGGACACAGGCGGCGGGTTCTCCACCCGTGAGGATGTAGTCGCCGATGGAGACTTCTTCGGTTACGATTTCTTCTATTACACGCTCGTCCAGCCCTTCGTAGTGACCGCATATGAGGATAATTTCTTTTTCTTTAGAAAGAGCCTTTGCTCGGTTTTGGGTTAGGATGCGGCCTTGGGGCGATAGATATATTACAGGGGTGTTTTTTTGTACGGCGATGGATGTGTATGCATCAAAAATCGGCTGTGCCATCATCACCATGCCCGCGCCGCCACCATATGGTGCGTCGTCTACCTGCCCATGTTTATTGACAGCAAAGTCGCGGATGTTTAGCGGTTTTATGTCAACTATCTCCGATTTGACCGCTCGCCCGATTATGCTGTGGGCGCAAAATTCCCGTATCATTTCCGGGAAGAGGGTGAGGACATGGAATGTCATGTGGCGAGGTCTCGCAAGCCTTCGAGAAGGCGTATTGTGATTTTTTTGCTCGGAATGTCTACATTTTTTACCACATCTTTTACAGCCGGCAACATAAATGATTCGCCCTCGGGCAATGTGATTACATAGACATCGTTTGCACCCGTATGCATCACATGTGTGAGTGTACCAATCGGTTCACCGCCCTCAGTCTGAGCGTGTAGCCCTATGAGGTCTCGGATGTAAAACTCATCCGATGCCAGTGGGAGGGATTTTTCGGCGGGGATGGAGATGACGGCGTTTATCATTGCCTCAGCGGTGTTTCGGTCGTTTACATCTGCCAGCTTTAGGATGACAATGTTTTTTTGCATACGCGCAGAGACGAGTTTATGTGGTTTGCCATTGACTTTTATTTCTTCACCCACAAGAAGCTCAAAGCGTGAGGGGTCGTCTGTAGTGGGAAGTACGCGAAACTCTCCGCGTATGCCTTGTGCTTTTGTAATGATACCTATTTCAAAGTCGTTCATTGCTTGCCTCCAAGCAACAGTGCCGCGTCCTTCATATTTTTGATTATGGGGACACCAAATGGGCAACGTTTTTCACAGTGGCCGCATTCTATACAGTCAGCAGAGTTAAGTGAGGCGTAATGTGAGCGGATGGATGGGGGAATGTTTTTTTCGTCCAGGCGTGCTATGTCAAGATACTTACAGACTGTTGCTATTTCGATTTCTACGGGGCATGGCTGACAGTGACTGCAATATACACAGTTGCCGGCAAAGTCGTTGCGTACTGTGCTTATGGTCTTTGAATAATCCTTTTCTTCGCTACTCGCAGAGTAGTAGTCGATGGCTTGTTTCATCTCTGCTGCGGTTTGGCAACCAAGCAAGACACTTGCCACCGATGGGCGCGAAAGTGCGTAATGCGTGCATTGGTGTAGGGTCAATGGTTTGTCATAGGGGGTATGCTCCGCCGAAAGAAGTTTGCCCGCGCCGAGGGCTTTCATGACGGTGATACCTATGTTTTTTTGTACACAAATCTTATAAAGCTCGGCACGCTTTGGGTCTAAGCCACGTAGTACATCGCGGCTAAAGTTACTATCTAGGTGGTCAAACACACTTTCTTCCACAGGAACCATATCGAAGGCGGGGTTTATGCTAAACATCATCATCTCTACCGTGCCTGTTTCTATTACTTTTGTTGCCATGGTGGGGTTGTGCGAGCTAAAGCCCAGATGGTGTATGTCGCCGTTTTTTTTGAGCCTTTCCGCATATGTGATAAATTCTGTTTCGAATACACCTTTGTAGTCCTCTTCGGAATCAATAAAAAACAACATCCCAAAATCAATATATCCATACAGTCGTAAGAGTTCTTCAAAATATTTTTTTACCGTGGGCATGTCTCGGCTTATGTCGTACTGTTTGTTTACATCCGTAGCACCGATATGCCCTTGGATAAGTACATCTTTGCGACGATTGCCGAGTGCTTTTTTAATAAATCCACGTATTTCTGCGCCGGGCATAAAAACGTCAAGAATGTTTACACCATTGTCGAGTGCCGCATTTAATGTTTCTTCAACTCGTTCATATGGCTTTTTGTCCACATTCTCCAATCCTAGCCCGATTTCACTCACCTTTTTACCTGTTTTACCGAGTTCGCGATACATCATAATAAATTCCCCATTTCATTATTTGTGGCATATTCCTTTCTCATGTATAATACACCAAGGTTTGGACATTTTCTAGGAATTTGTCATGGAGGGTCTATGAACTTTATTTTAGATGTGCATTGTCATACTGTAAACAGCGGACATGCATATAGCACAGTTTCAGAAAATGTGGCACATGCGGCAAAGGTCGGTATACAATGTATAGGGATTTCTGACCACGCACCTTCTATGGGTGGTGCGTCACATATCTACAATTTTAGAAATCAATGGATTTTGCCAAAAATCATAAATGGTGTACGCGTATATAAAGGTGTGGAGTGTAACATTTTGGATGAAAATGGTTTGCTTGACATGCCTGATGATTTATTGGATGAAATGGAGTTTGTCATCGCCTCGTTCCATAGGGGTACATTTGTGCCTGTGGATATGGCTATGCATACCTGCGCCGCCATTGCTGCAATGGAAAATAAAAACATGCATATATGGGGGCATCCTGCCGATGCAAACTTTCCTGTGGACATACCTGCCGTTGTTGCCGCTGCCGCACAGACATCTACCATCATCGAAATAAATAACCAGACTCTAAATCCTGACTCCTATCGCTGTAATGGCAATAAAGACCAACTGGAGCTTTTGAAATACTGCAAAGAACTAAAAGTGCCTATACTTGCCTCATCGGATGCGCATTTTCATGAGCATGTGGGGGAGTTGTCTCGCGCCCGCGAGCTGATTTTGCAATCAGGAATACCTGAGGAGCAAGTGCTTAACACAAGTGCAGAGCGGTTTGTCGCCGCTATTAAAAAGAAACGGGGGCTTTATAAATGAGCTATCTGGAAAAACTAAACCACACACAGCGCGAAGCCGCACAACATACAGAAGGTCCGCTTCTTATTTTTGCGGGAGCCGGGTCGGGAAAAACACGAGTACTTACATATCGTGTGGCACATCTCATAGAACAGGGTATTGACCCATATCACATAATCGCAATCACCTTTACAAACAAGGCGGCGCGAGAAATGCGCGAACGGATTAGTGCAATTACTCCGCTTGGTGAACAGGTCTGGGTTAGTACATTCCATGCCGCATGTACAAGAATTTTGCGTCGCGAGATTGAGTCGCTTGGATTTGAAAAGGGTTTTTCTATATATGATACATCGGATACTCTGCGCCTGACTAAGGAGTGCATTAAAGAAAAAAATTTGAGTGAATCAAATTATCCGCCGCGCCATGTTATGCAGGTGATTTCTTCACAAAAAAATGAGCTGATTTCGCCGGAAGAATATGAAAAAAGTGTCGCAGGAGATTTTAGAAAGAGTAATATTGCGGAGCTATACGCGATGTATCAAAAACGCCTACATGCCGCCAATGCGCTGGACTTTGATGATATTATTTTTAAGACGGTGGAGCTTTTTTCGCAACATGCGGATATAAAGCAAAAGTACGAGAGTCGCTTCCGCTATGTTTTAGTGGACGAATACCAAGATACAAACCATGCGCAGTATGAACTTGTGCGTCTGCTGTCGGGATATGCACAAAATTTATGTGTGGTGGGTGACGATGACCAGAGTATATATGGTTGGCGAGGTGCTGATATTAAAAATATCCTGCGCTTCGAAAAGGATTATCCCGGTGCAAAGGTAATAAAGCTGGAGCAAAATTATCGTAGTAGTAAAGTAATCCTTGATGCGGCAAATGCGGTAATAGCGGCAAATAGAGACCGAGCTGACAAACAACTCTGGACAGAAAACAGCCGAGGAGATGCAATTAGACTATATTCTGCACGTGATGAGCGTGATGAGGGTGCATTTGTTGCAAAAAAAATAGCGACTGCTGTAAAGGCCGGAGCGCGTTATGGTGATTTTGCTGTGCTGTATCGTACAAATGCGCAGTCGCGAGGGGTTGAGGACCAGCTTGTAACCTCGGGGATACCGTATCGGATTTTTAGCGGCGTGCGTTTTTATGAGCATATGGAGATAAAGGATATTTTGGCATATCTGAAAGCAATAAATAACCCTGCCGATGATATGGCATATCTGCGCATTATTAACGTGCCGAGGCGTGGAATCGGCGCGGCTTCGTTGGACAAGCTAAAGTTGTTTGCGTCAGAACGTGGGATGTCGTTGGGTTTTGCGATTTCGCGTGCGGATGAGGTTGAGGGGTTGGGTAAAAAATCGGCACCGATGATTGCGTTTTCGGATTTCTTGGAAGAATGCGCCGAGTTTATGCTTGAGCATACTGTATATGAGTTAATCCAAAAAATTCTCGATGATACAAATTATATGCAAACAATAATGGACGGTACACCAGAGGGAGAGGAACGCGAAGCAAACATAAATGAGCTTTTGGCGAAAGCCCGAATATTCGAAAAGGAATCAGAAGATACTTCGCTTGCAAAATTTTTAGAGGATGTAGCACTTGTTGCGGATATTGATAACTATAATGAAGATGCGGACGCGGCGGCATTGATGACATTGCATAGTGCCAAAGGGTTGGAGTTTGATACTGTTTTTATGATTGGATTAGAAGAAAATCTATTCCCATCATACCGCAGTATTGATAGCGGAAAGCGTGAGCAAATGGAAGAAGAACGCCGACTCTGCTACGTAGGTTTTACTCGTGCAAGAAAAACTCTATACCTTACACGGGCATTCAGCAGGATGAACTACGGAGGTATTGTGCGCAACCCACCCAGCCGATTTTTGGATGATGTCCCGGTAGATTGTATCGCGAGTGCAAAAAAGAATCCTGTATCTCTGCCTCCTTCGCTTGCCGCGATAGCAAAACCCGCCGCTAAATCTCCGCCGCCACGTCCAATTTCTACAAAAGCTACACCACCACCATACGAAGTCGGAGACAATGTACGCCAGGCAAAATATGGCCTCGGAAAGGTTTTGCAAATCTCTCGAGGCGGCGCAGACTACGAAGTTACAGTGCAGTTTCCGTCGTTTGGAACAAAAAAATTTATGGCAAGCTTGGCACAGCTTACAAAGGAGTAAAAATGCTCGAAAAAATATACAGTCTACTACTGGCCCGCCATGGCGACCTCGGCTGGTGGCCTGCAAAAACGCCATATGAAGTAATGGTCGGCGCGGTACTCACCCAAAACACATCATGGACAAATGTAGAAAAAGCCATCGAAAATTTTGGAGAAAACTTAACGCCTTCTTTTGTGCAAAACGTGGACTTGGAAGAGCTGAAAAAAATCATAAACCCCGCAGGTTTTTTTAATCAAAAAGCGGTTTATTTAAAGCAGATGACACAGTGGTTTGCAAAATACGATTTTTCTGTAGAAGCGGTGAGATGCAGGTCGTTAGAAGATACGCGCTATGAGTTGCTCTCGACAAAGGGGATTGGCAAGGAGACGGCTGATTCTATTTTGCTATATGCCATTGGTTTTCCGACTTTTGTAATAGATGCATATACTGCCCGGCTGTGTGAACGTTTTTCGTTACCCGCAGGGAAGGGCTATGATGCTCTCAAAAATTATTTCGAGAGTAATCTGCCGCTTTCGGAAAAAATGTTTAATAATTTTCATGCACTTATAGTGATTAATGCAAAAGACTACTGCCGTAAACGCAACCCCCTCTGCGATACTTGCCCACTCGCAAACGATTGTGAGAAAAACATATGAGCCGCAAAAAAGAGTTTGCAAAATACGTTGGACTCGCAGTTTTTGAAATGACTTGTGTCTCAATTTATGTAATTGCAGATACATTTCTTATTGCACAGGCTTTGGGTCCGTATGGCCTTACCGCGCTAAATATTTCTATTTCGGCGTTTACCGTGATTCATGGTGTTGGGCTTATGGTGGGTATTGGCGGAGCTACACTGTTTTCGATAGTGAAGAGCAGTGATGGCGACGCATCCGATGTTTTTACACTTTCGCTGATGGTAGGGGCTGTCGCGTCGGCAGTTTTTTTCGTTGCAGGTGCTATATTTACGGTACCTATTTCTGCCGCGCTGGGTGCAAACCACTATACGCTGGACATGGTAACATCATATATACGCACGATTTTATATTTTTCGCCTGTTTTAATTTTGAGAAACATCCTGCTTGCTTTTATCCGAAATGACGGCAATCCAAAACTCTCCATGGCAGGCTCTTTTGTCGGCGCGTTTGCCAATATTATCTTGGATTATATATTTTTGTTTCCGCTGGCGATGGGTATGTTTGGTGCGGCGTTAGCAACAGGGGTTTCGCTTGTTTTGAGTGTGGCAGTACTCGGGATGCATTTCTTTACACAAAAAAACAATTTGTTTTTACGTAAATGTAGAGTAAGCTTTTGTAGGATACGAGAGCTGTTCGCGCTTGGTGCAAGCTCTTTTATCAGTGAGATGAGTGTGAGCGTATCGCTTATTGCGTTTAATCTTGTGATATTGGGTGTGGTGGGCAATATCGGCGTAGCGGCTTTTGGAGTGGTTATTAACCTTGCTGTGGTATCTATTTGTGTATTTAGTGGTGTTGCCTTTGGAATGCAACCGCTGATTAGTCGTGGACATGGTAGTAGCGACAATGCCGCAGTACGCCTCACCATGAAATACGCCTTAGTCACGGTTTCTATATTTGGCATGGTAATATATGTGGGCATTTTTATATTCACACCATGGCTTGTATATATGTTTAACAGTGAGGCAAACGAGATATTACGCAGTCTCGCAGAGAGTGGATTGCGCATATATTTTGTCGGTCTCATTTTTGCGGGCATAAATGTGATAACATCGGCGTTTTTTAGTGCATGTGATAAGCCGAAAATCGCACTCACCATAGGCATATTACGTAGCTCAGTAGTGCTTGTGCCTATGCTGCTCGCACTTAGTAGGTTTGGGATGTATGGTGTGTGGTGGTCATATGTAGCCACCGAAGTGGCGGTCTTTATCCTCGCGGTGTTTTTGTTGAAATTTAAAATGTATCCCGTATCATCATCGCAAGCTCCACATATACAGTAAGTGCG
>WRGY01000048.1 GCA_009786925.1 Defluviitaleaceae bacterium
CCCGACAAATTTAGTATTTATCGGGGGGAGTCCATTGTATCCGATAGGAATCGAACCTACGGCCTTTCGCTCCGGAGGCGAACGCTCTATCCCCTGAGCTACGGATACATCAGTTAATCGTACCACATGCAGGCTTTCATGTCTACACGGCCATCGGGTAAGAATGTGATGTTTTCGCCTTCTAAGAGGGTGCGTCGCATTTCGCTATACATGCCGCCTGTTACATTGCCATCTGACATTACGACTCTATGCCATGGCAAACCTTCGGGGCAGTTGTGCATTGCCCAGCCCACCTCACGCGCACCACGCGGCTTGCCCAGCATACGCGCTATACCCCCATACGAGATTACACGCCCATGCGGAATGTTTTTTACTATTTCATATACATCTTGAAAAAAATTATTTTGCATACTTGCCTCCCGGGAAGAAATAAATGTAAAATGGGGGAGTATTTAATGAGGTGACGAAAATGGAAATTTATGAATTATTTAGAAAAACCATGCCGACAACAATCCGTAGCGAGGAGGCTGTAAAAAAGGCATTATCCGACCCTGACAACCACATAATAACCCACAAAAAAAACAATATCACGGTAGGCACCGCAGTGATAAACAAAAACACTATCTATCTGTTATGCGTGGACGAGTCTTTTCAAAATCGCGGCATAGGCACGTTTTTATTGGAAGAATCCGAAAAGTATATACGCAAAAGCGGTTTTAACAATGCAATAATCGGCGCGGGAAAGGAATATATAACGCCCGGAGTACCCATGCCCCAAAAGCCATTTTTCGAAAAGCGAGGATATATACATTCGTGGGGGGATGCGTGTTGTTATGATATGAGTCAAACGCTGGCAGATTTTCGTTATGATGCGCACAAAATCGGCGACAGCATAAACGGCATAACATACCGCTGGGCAACCCCCGCCGACCAAGCGGAAATCATGACATGTGTAAAAGCCGCTCACGAAAACTTCATCCCATATTATGCAGACACAAAAGCCCTAATCCTGATTGCAGAAAAAGACGATGAAATAGTAGGCACACTGCAAGTGAGCATAGAAATCGAAGGTAAAGGTATAGGTTGTGTAGGCTGTACAACTACAAAACCCTCATGCCAAGGCCAAGGCATAGCGACTACGATGGTACAGTTGGGTACAAAGCATCTAAAAGATGTGGGATTGCCCACAGCATTTTTGGGCTACACCTATACGTCCATCGTAAAAATGTACGAAAAGTCAGGCTACAAAACCTCGGCAGAGTATTTTATGGCCTCTAAGGTCTTAGGCTCTTGACCCTTTTCCATATTTCTGCGTGCGGCGGACAGCATTAGTTTTATTCTGTTTAGTTGATTAACTTCGCTTGCGCCGGGGTCGTAGTCTACGGCGACGATGTTTGAGTTTGGATATTTGTTATGCAAGGTTTTGATTATTCCTTTGCCTGTTACATGGTTGGGAAGGCAGGCAAATGGCTGTGTGCATACGATGTTGTTTACACCCGTGTGGATGAGTTCTACCATTTCTGCCGTAAGAAACCAGCCTTCTCCCGTTATGTTACAGACGGAGACTATAGGTTTTGCGAGTTCGCCCATTTCGTGTATAGAGATAGGCGCGGTAAAGCGATTGCTTTTTGACAAAGCTCGGCGCATGTGACGGCGATACAGCTCCACAAAAAAGATACCCGCGCTACCCACCAGGGACAACTTTTTTGAGCCACCAAGGTAGCGATGCAATACTTTTGCATTATATCCGTTATATAGTACAAAGTCGGTGAGGTCGGGGACTACAGCTTCCGCACCTTCATTTTCCAATAGTGTGACTATGTCGTTGTTTGCAGTGGGATGGTATTTGACTAAAATTTCGCCGACCACACCTACACGAGGGAGGGAAACATCACGTAGTGGCATATTGTCAAAGTCGGTCACTATCTCGTAGCAATTATTTTTGAAATCTTGACGGTTGCCTGTACATACCGCTTGTTGGCATTTTTCATTCCAATGGTCATACAGGGCATTGGCTGTGCCGCTAACCGCTTCGTATGGACGAGTACGGTATAGCACACGAGAAAGCAGGTCGCCGTATACAAGGGCTTGCATAGCTTTGTTTATCAGGCCGACCGTAAACTTAAAGCCCGGGTTTTTTTCCAGACCCAATGCAGAAAAAGAAATGACCGGGATATGCGAAAAGCCCGCTTTAGCAAACGCCTTTCGTATAAAGCCGATATAGTTTGACGCACGGCACCCTCCCCCCGTCTGCGACATAAGCACAGAAACATTGTCCAAATCATATTCTCCCGAAAGCAGGGCATTAAGCACCTGTCCCACGACAATGAGTGCGGGATAACAAGCGTCGTTATTTACATATTTTAATCCTGTATCAATGCTGGCCTTATCAATCGAAGGCATCACCACGAGGTTATATCCCTCCGATTGGAACGCATGTTTTAGAATATCAAAATGGAAAGGAGCCATCTGCGGACAGATGATGGTATGTTTAGCACGCATTTCCTGTGTAAAAACTACACGCGGCTTTCGTTCAACAGGCTTGCGGTTTAAAATCCCTTTGTCGCGTCGTTCTGAAAGTGCGGCAAACAGGCTCCGTATCCTAATGCGAGCTGACCCCAGATTGCTGACTTCGTCAATCTTTAGCAGAGTAAAAATCTTGCCCGCCGCTTCCAATATTTCTTGTATTTCGTCGGCAGTGACAGCGTCCAGACCACAGCCAAACGAGTTGAGCTGTATCATCTCGACATCCTTACGTGTGCGCACCCAATGCGCCGCGGCATACAACCGCGAGTGATAAGCCCACTGGTCACGCACACCAAGCGGACGTACCACCTTGCCCAAATGTGCAGCCGCATCTTCGCTCAATACAGGTATACCATAGGACGTGATTAGCTCGGGAATCCCATGGTTGATTTCCGGGTCTATATGGTATGGTCGCCCTGCCAAGACTACTGCAATCATATTGTTTTTTTCGATATAATCTACAGCCGCTTCGCCAAGAAGCTTTACATCATTGAGATACTGCTGTTGCTCTGCCAAGGCTTTTGCCAATGCCGACTTAATCTCACGCGCAGGGATTTCCGAAAATTCTTCTACCATTCTCTTTTCCAAGCTCTTAGGCTCGCCCAGGTTAAAAAACGGATTTTCAAATTTGATACCCAACTCGCCCAGTTCTTCTACATTGTTTTTTATGTTTTCCGGGTAGGATGTGACTATCGGGCAGTTATAATTTTGGTCGGCACATGTCAAAGTCTGTTTTTCAAATGCTATGCATGGATAAAAAATATATTTAATCCCCTGTTTTACCAATGCCATGATATGGCCATGTGCAAGCTTTGCGGGATAGCATTCCGACTCGCTCGGTATTGACTCAATCCCCAGCTCATACAGCTCACGCGATGACCGCGGCGAAAGCACTACCCTATACCCAAGCTCCGTAAAAAACGTATGCCACAGCGGATAGTTTTCGTACATATTCATAACACGAGGCAGTCCCACCGTGCCGCGAGGTGCTTCGGACTCTTCCAAAGACTTGTAGTCGAATACGCGCTCGTATTTTTGGGCGTATAGATTTGGAAGGTCGGGGTTTTGTGTCTCTTTGCCCAAGCCTTTTTCGCAACGGTTGCCGGAAATAAAAGACCTCGGTGAATCCGTTGTTGTAAATTTATTTACAGTGAGCAAGCAGTTGTTTTCACATGCTTTGCAACGTGTGTGTGAGGTGTCTGCTGTCAGTGCGGCCAATGCGGGTGCGGATAAGAGTGTCGATTTTAGGCGGGGGCGGCAACGCTCGCGGGCTAACAGTGCCGCACCAAATGCACCCATCAGGCCTGCTATGTCCGGGCGGATTGCTTCACGTTCGCTTACCAGCTCAAAGGCGCGCAACACAGCCTCGTTATAGAATGTGCCACCTTGCACCACAATATTTTTGCCCATTTGTGCAGGGTCGGTTATTTTAATTACCTTTTGCAATGCATTTTTAATTACGGAATACGCCAGCCCTGATGAAATATCGGCCACTGCCGCGCCTTCTTTTTGGGCTTGTTTTACGCGAGAATTCATAAAAACCGTACAGCGTGAACCCAAGTCTACGGGGTTTTCAGCAAAAAGCGATTGTTCTGCAAAAACATCTATGGGCAGGTTGAGCGAGCGTGCAAAGGTCTCCAAAAATGAGCCACACCCCGCCGAACAGGCTTCATTAAGCAAAACGGTATCTATGATGCCGTTTTTTATGCGGAGGCATTTCATGTCCTGACCGCCTATATCCAGTATAAAATCCACGGCCGGGTCAAAAAACGCGGCGGCGCGATAATGTGCCACCGTTTCGATTTCGCCCAAATCTGCACCCAAAGCGGATTTCATCAGCCCTTCGCCATAGCCTGTTACGCATGAATAACGGATGCTTGCGGCCGGTGGCAATTTTTCATAAATCTCTGTCAGGGCTTTTCGGGCTACATTAAGGGGGCTACCCTCGTTGCTTTCGTAGAAGGTGTGCAATACTTCGCCTTCGGAACCGATAAGTACAGCTTTTGTCGTAGTAGAGCCTGCGTCAAGACCAAAGAAACATTCACCCTCGTAGCTCGACAATTCGCCCTTTGGCACGATATGTTTTTTATGCCTTTCGCGGAAATCATGAAATTCTTCCGAACTCGTAAATAGCGGGTCGAGGCGTGAAATTTCAAAGGGAAGCTCCTGCTGTTCCAATAGATTGTCAATCAGTACAGAAATATCCATTTCCGCGCCTTCGTTTTCTGCACGGATGGCCGCACCCAATGCGGCAAAGAGATGACTATGTTGCGGAGAGATGATTTGTTCCGCAGAAAGCCCAAGCACACTGACAAATCGGGCGCGCAGTTCTGACAGAAAGTGCAGAGGCCCTCCCAAAAATGCGATATTGCCTCGGATAGGCTTTCCGCAAGCAAGTCCACTTATTATTTGGCTCACGATTGCTTGGAAGATGGACACTGCTAAGTCCGGGCGAGCTGTGCCTTCATTTATAAGGGGTTGCAAATCACTTTTTGCAAAAACTCCGCAACGTGCGGCGATGGGATAGATTACGCTGTGGTTCTTTGCCAGTTCGTTTAACCCTTCTGCGTCGGTGTCAAGCAGGGTTGCCATCTGGTCTATGAAAGAGCCTGTCCCACCTGCACAGATGCCGTTCATACGTTGCTCTATTGTGTTTGTGAAATATATAATTTTTGCGTCCTCGCCGCCGATTTCTATTGCTACGTTGGTGGAAGGCGCGTATTTTTCTATGGAATCAGAAACAGCAATTACTTCTTGCACAAAAGGCACTCCAACCCAGTTTGCCAGCGAAAGCCCACCCGACCCTGTTATCATTGCACGGAAAGAAAACTTGCCGAGTGTCTCCATGGCTTCTGCGGCCAGAGAAAGCAAAGTCTCTTTTATATTAGAATGATGGCGGCGATAACGTTCGAAAACAGGCGAAAAATCATCGTCCGTCACCACAAGCTTAATAGTCGTAGAGCCTATATCTATCCCCAGTCTATATGTATCCATCCACAAAAACTCCCCTTCTTGGACAATCTTCTCCACATTATAGACTGTTTTCGCCATTGATGGAAGTGGAAAAACGTGAAAATAATCGTGAAACAATCGGGAGTGTTGTAATTTTATGTTATCAATGTTATATTTTTTTTGGAGGGGAATTTATGGATAGCAGAAATGGCGGAGTAGTTGAAATCGGCGCGGTGAGTATAAATGCAACCGATGAAAATAACGCATATATCAAGATAGGCGCGACAACCATCAAGGCGAAATTACTTTTTACGGTTATTTCGTGGTGGTTGGCGTTTATTTTTTTTATACCGATTTTCCGTTTGCCCATGGGAGGCTTTAGCACACGGTGGGTTAATGGGTTTACTGTTTTGATAGGGATAGGTAATAATCGCGGTGTTTTTTCGATAATATTTATATTGCTGATGCCCTTGCTTGTGGTTTTTCTCCTGCATTTTAAGGAGAAGGTAGAAGCGCAGATTGTTTTTGTCAAAGGCAATTTGTTTACCATCATCGCAGGCAGTTACGGATTTTCGTTTCTTATGCTCTGGGCTTCGCGAGCAATCGTGCGGAGCGAATATGGTTTTGTGGCACGCGGCACACCGTTTTTTGGACTTATCGTTTTGACCTATTTGGCAGTGATTGCATTTAGTGTTCTATGGCTCTTATCCTCTAAGGGTATGGGCTTCAAAATAGGAGGAGGATATATAATGGATAATAATCCTAATCAGCAACCGGAGGTTGTGGTTTCGCCGAACAACTACGTTGGTGTACGCAGGGAAGGTATAACAGTAATTATACTTTCTATTGTAACATGCGGTATTTATGCACTTTACTGGTACTATGTCACAATGGAGGACATAAACCGCGCTACCGGAGAACAACGCATTAACAGTGCATTGCTCCTTGTTGGCATTATCTGTTGCGCACCTATCGCATGGTATGTGCTTTATCAAATGGATAAAAATGTGGCAAGGCTCTCGGCAGAAAGTGGTACTCATTACAAAGAAAACTTTATCCTGTGGTTACTGCTTTCGCTTGTAGCAGGTGTCGGTGTTTTTGTTGCCATGTTCCAAATAAGTGGTGCATTAAATGAAATTTGGGCAAAACGTGCGGGCGTTAGTCACTCGTAACGGACGGTTTTTAGCGATTGTCGCCATCGGGATTTTGCTATGGGTCGCCATCGGGATTTTTACGGGAACAATGTGCTGGGTACAGGCCACAGTAGGATTCCCTTGTCCCGGTTGCGGCTCCACGAGGGCGGTACTCTCGTTGGCAGAAGGCGATTTGGCGGCTGCTGTTTTTTGGCATCCGCTAATTTTGCTTACGCTTGCTATTTTGCCATACTTAGCAGTAAGGCATGTCATTTTCAAAAAAAAACCCGTATCCGGAGCAGAAAAAAACATCTTCCTCGGAATCGGGTTTTTGTACATAACTGTTTTTGTTGTGCGGATGATTATGTATTTTCCGCACACTCCGCCTATGGTGATGTATGAAGATACAGTTGCCAGACGTTTGCTTTATATCTTTTTCGGTGTCTAACGAGCGCACCTGATTTTTTGTATTGATTCTAAATTTTCGATAACTTAACCGCTTTTTTGTAAGCCAACTTCAAAAATTCTTCTGCTGATATGTTTTTGTAAATGCAGCTTTTTTTATGTTCTCCTGAATCTAACCGGTAAATTTCAACGGTGAGGAAGTCAACATTTTTGTACTGCTTTAACTGAGACATTTTCTTGTCCCAGTTTATTAAACCGTCAAATGGCAAGACATGGGCATCGTAACCATCTGCAAAATTATCATTTATGTGTAATGCAAAGATTCTATCGCCATACGAAACAAGGCAATCTTTGTGCGGGTTCAAATTTTCGTGTCCGATGTCGTAACAAAAACCAACATTAGGTGAAGAAAATCGTTCAAATACTTCATCAAGATGTTCAAATGTCCATAGGTTTTCGAAAGCGAGCTTAACATTTTTCTGTTCTGCAAGGCGGACAAGCTCTTCAATTCTCTTTAGTCCTAAATCTGATACCGGAGGGTAGGGAGGAAATCCTGTGAGGTGGATGACAACAGCAGGGATATGGTGAGTTGCACAATCGTTAATGCATGACATAAGTACGCTTTGCCGATTTTCGCCTTCAATGCCTTCCATCCAAATCTCATTTGCATTATCATTTTGGGAATGAATATTATCAATTGTCAACCCTAATCCCTTAGCTACACTTAATTGTTCGTATTTGTTTTCATCACCCCAATATATGCTGACCGCATCAAACCCCACATCTTTAATTAGTCGATATTTTTCCTCGGCTGATAAATCGGGAATGAATACCGGTAACACTCCAATACCTTTCATGCACTTACCTCCACAAAACTACACTGTAACGAAATAATTCGCTGTATCTGCTTATTTTGCATATAATTTCGTAGTGATTGACCATCCGATGACAATAACAACCAGTCCTATAAGCATACAAATTACTGCTTTCATTGCAAACGGCATTTCCATAGAAAATAGCAGTGATTGAAGCCCCATAGTTGTCCACAATGAAGCAAAAAGGCATATCACCAACAATACCGCTCCTTGATTGATTTTTGCAAGTTTTGTGAACCGGAGCGTATAAACCAGTGCAGTCATCATCCAAATGAGAAAAAAACCGGCCCCCAGGTTAAACACACCAATTGTCAGAATATTTTCAATTATACTGTGGTCTACCAAAACAGCTACAATCCAAATGGTGAATAATACAGGAACACCCACGAAAGTAGATAGGAATATTTCGAGATACGTAGCTGTTGCAAAATCCTTTTTCGTAATCTGAATATCTTGATGAGCTTCTTGCCACTCTTTATGGGTTTTGCTCTTAAAAAACAAGATAATTGGTACGGTAAGAATAACCAGCTTTACAGGAATGTCGACAACAAACTCATTGAGCATATGCTCAGAAAAAATATTTGTAATCGCAGGAATTGCTCTGCCTATTGCTAGGGCAACACCAACAATCAAAATAGTAATCAGTGCAATAACAACCGATTTTCTATGTGTTCGTAATTGAATAGCAAGATAGCTTTTAATCGGAGTTTTTGCACACATTCAATTTTCCTCCACAAATTATTTAGTCATACTGTGGATTGTACCATAAGCTTTCAATTTTAAACACGCCCTTTATTGCTTTTTATCCCCTGCTTTGATATAGTGAGTGTGTTCGCATTGTTTACAAACGCCCGAATGGCGGAATAGGTAGACGCAAGGGACTTAAAATCCCTCGGTAGCAATACCGTGCCGGTTCGATTCCGGCTTCGGGCAGTACTAATGTTTTTGGAATTGGACAACCCTGCATAGTCACAGGGTTTGTCCAATTTTTTTGTATAATCGGGGAGAGATATAGCGGTTATGACCAAAACATCTACGGCGACCTCTATAAACTCAAAATTTTGGTGAAGCGTTAAACGAGGGCAGTGAACGAATCAGCGTTTTCCGAAGGAAAATCG
>WRGY01000049.1 GCA_009786925.1 Defluviitaleaceae bacterium
CGCAAATCCACAAGCCGAAATCGTCGTAGACCCGCTGATGGCAATGGCGGCAGGTCTCACACCGCAGATGGTAACGGGTAGTATCTTCCTTGCACTAAACGGCACAGAGGCAGCAGACATCACCATAGGCAACCAGCATTTTGCCATCCGAGTAGAATACCCGCCCGGGCGATATGAATCTGTATCAGATGTCGCAAACATGATGCTGATGTCGGGTACGAGTGCGTTTGTTCCGTTATCATCCATTTCTACAATAGATTTTACCGACACACCACAAACCATCGTCCGCCAAAACAGCCTATACACCGTCACTGTAACCGCAGTCGTCACCGACGAAGCGCGCTTTACGGCACAGGCTGATATTAACTATGCCGTAGCAGAAATATTCTTCCCCGAGGGTGTGCATACAGGCGTTGGCATGATGCAAGAAATGCAAAATGATGAGTTTTCTGCATTGGGATTTGCCATCATCACCGCAATTTTCTTGCTGTTTATGGTAATGGCCATACAGTTTGAATCCATACGTCACTCGATTATGGTTATGATATGTATACCGCTGGCAGTGATTGGGTCTTTCCTGCTGATGTTTTTGACAGGGACCACGATTTCTATGGTATCACTGCTCGGATTTTTGATTTTGGTTGGGCTGGTGGTCAACAACGGTGTTTTGTTTGTAGATACAGCCAACCGTTATCGCGAAGAAATGGATTTGCGTGAGGCATTAGTCTATTCCGCAAAAATCAGACTAAGGCCGATTTTGATGATTACTCTCTCTACCGTGCTTGCCATGTTGCCGCTGGCTCTCGGATTTGGAGACGAAATGATGCAAGGCCTAGGCGTTACCGTAATCGGCGGACTGTCGGCATCCACCTTGCTTGCACTGCTGTTTTTACCCACATTTTACCTAATCATCGACGGCAATTCAGCCAAGAGGAAGGAAAAAAAGCAAAAACGCCATGACAAACGTGAAGAAAAAGTAAAGGCAATAGTGGAGAAAGATGAAGCAAAATAATGCGGTGAGTGAAATGATATACAATGCGGTGTTGCTTGTTTATACGGCGGGAGTACGAACCTTTCATATCACCTTGTAATTTTTCATACGCAGGTGGATTTTGATATGGGTTTTCCCCTATGATGGCGAGAAGATTTTTGGCGATTTTATCTAGCCTTGCCCGCTCAAGTAGGCGGGCATCTTTATCTGCTTGGTATGTATATTTTAATTTATATCCCATCCCACGCTATCAAGGCATTCGTCAAGTGACGTTGCCTTGCCTTCCAATATAGATTCTTTCATGCCGGGTATGGATTGCAAATAAAGGGTTTCTATCATCCCATACCATTCGTCTTGGCTCACCAACATTGCCGCGCCGTCATCCGTGGCAATGGAAATGGTATCACCCTGCCTAATAACGGTGTCAAGAATTGTTGTAAAATTTCGTTGCGCTACGATTGCAGTCATAGCACTTGTGTTGTCAAGGTTGTTTCTAAAACAGAACTCGATACGTTAATCCTCAATCCAATTAACTTGTTGTAATCCCGCTATATTTTCAAAATCTTTGGTATTTCGAGTAACCAACTTATAGCCATTCAACAGGCAAAACGCCGCAATGAAAATATCATCATCACCAACGGTAAAGCCTTTTTTTCGTAATTCAAAATAAATATGTGCCGACTTAACCCACATTTCGGGTGTCATTATGCCAATGCCATAATGTTGGCGTAGTGAAAAATAATTTTTCTCTTTTCGGGGAGAAGGCTTATATAGCAAGCCACGTTGAATTTCGTAATCTACAACAGGCGGAATTATAAACCTGCCACCACCCAAAATTGCATTATCGCGTTTTTCCATAACATTTTCATTACCGTTCATCAAAAAAATTAAAGTGTTCGTATCCAGCGCATATGTCATGGGCTATACCTCATCATCAAAAGTAACCAACGGACGGTTAAATTTGGTGCGTGGGAAATCGTCCATAGACAACACCTCATCACTTGCATCAGCGGTAAGCCTATCAAATTCTTTCCAGAAATTAAGGTCGGCACTTATTTGGTCTTGCGTGCTTGTGATGAGGTTTGTGGAAATTTGTTCAACAAACGTAATGACAACCTCATATTGACCACTTACGGGTATTGCTTGCTTAGGCTTAAAATTAACGCCGTCAAACACCGCTTTTATTGCTTGCATGAAATCATCCTTTCAAATTGCTTCGATATACTTTTTGCATTCATTTTCCAGTCTAATGAACCATCAACGTGAATGACAGGACAAGTGAGGCGACTTGCCCATGCTTCTTGTGAAGCTAAGGAACGACTCGCCATGTCGCCATTATCGTAGGTTGTTATATAATCAATAAATTTTCGATGCTGCGAATACAAATCTCCACCTAGCTTGATGCACTCACCGTTACGATTAAATTCTCGATTCTCCAATTGCTCAATTCGTATGTTTGTCGGAGTTATCAAAAAGACAGCCATAGACAGCATGGAATCGAACACACCGCCCCATTCGCGTATGCATCCCGAAAGGACAAAATTATGCTTTAATAACGGACGTAGCAAAGCAATCCGTTCATCTAGCGGGCGTTCCTTCATTTCAAATGGAGGGTTGTTTATTACAAAAAAATAATCATCAGTATCAAAATGCTCGAAATTTAATAATCGCGCCAGTTCGCGCCCTGTCGTTGTGCAACCCGACCCAGACGCTCCGAACACAATAATTCCATGCAACTTATCCATTTCGCCAACCTCCACGCAAACAATGAACATTATATAAATTTACTGCGATGTATCTGTTTAATTTCGCTATCAACTCTTTTAAAATTTAACTTATCTTAGCATGATGAAACACTACAGTCAAAAGCGGTATAATTGAGCGAGCGCACTTATACAGTATCGGGCAAGTCGATACTGTGGTGCGCCCCGTTGGGGAAATTAAACAGCGAGGCTTCGCTCCTGTTAAAATCAAAATCATTCTCCACAGGAACAAAACCCCACTAGCTGAAAATGTACTACCCTCCTTTCGCTGGCTTCTCAAAAACCGATGCTTTACCGCAAACAGGGCAGTTGAGTATTTTTTAGTGTACTCGCTTATCACGAGTACCCTTCATATCATAAGTGCTATGGCTCATGGCGCACCTCCCTAAAGTCATTATACACGAAAACCTAAAGAAATAATAAAAATCCGAACCCATCGCCAATCAATTTTACGACTGGATTATGGTTCGGATTATCCGTTATCTCTGCACTCGACAGGACTTGAACCTGCAAGGTCTAGGACCACTAGATCCTTAGTCTAGCGCGTATGCCAATTCCGCCACGAGTGCGTGCAACGGTGGATATTGTAATACAGGCTTTGTTTGGTGTCAAGTTTATGTCTTTAATTCTTTTGCCAATTTTTCTAAAACATCTTGTGGGGTCTGTGGCGCGCTTTTTAAGAACTTGATGCCGTCGTCATTGTAGCGTGGGATGATGTGCATATGATAATGAAAAACCTCTTGGCCTGCGGCTTTGCCGTTGTTTTGCAATATATTCAGCCCATCAGGGTTTAATGTATTGCTTATTTTTTCTGCTATTTTTTTGGCGAGGGGAATCAGCTCGGCCGATTCCCCTTCGTTTAGTTCATATAAATTTGTTGCATGGCGTTTTGGTAAGATTAGTGCATGTCCCTTTGTCGCCGCAAATATATCTAAAATTACAAGGAATGTATTGTCCTCGTAGATTTTGTGGCTTGGGATTTCGCCTCGTATTATTTTGCAGAATAAGCAGTCGTTCATACCTTGCCCTCAAGCCAATCTTCGGCAAATTTTATTACATCGTCAAATGTGGGGCTTTTTGCATTGCGTACATAGTATCCCGATGTAGAAACACCCATAGTAAGTGACGCAAGTGGGCTAAGGCCTAATGCCTGTGCAAGGCAAAAGCCTGCGTTTAGGTTGTCACCCGCGCCTGTGGTAAGCTTTGGTTTTTCGCAGAAAGGCCCGTCGGTATAAAAATACTCGTCGCCGATTGCACAACAAGCACTACGCACGGGATGTACCATAAGGCAATAAATCCCAAGTGCTTTGTATACAGCCATTACGGTATCTTTTAGCTTATCACCACTGTCACTGACAGCAACATCCATCACGCTTGCGATTTCGTAGACTTCCTTCTCATTAAGCCCAAGAATGGTGCGGAACTTGCCTTCGAACTTGCCGATGAGTCCCATTGCGCGGCGTATGTCGTCTTTTGTGCGTTTTTCCGGGTCGGCCAGGTCAAAGAATGCAAGCGGCTTTTGTGCAGGGTCGGGCAGCAGAGGGAAAACCTCTTCGATTAGACCTTGCCAGATTTCGCTCATATGGGGCATCATCGTCCAGTTTTCCATACCAAACAGATGACAGTCGGCTATGAGTTTTGCAAGCTTTTCTGTGCCGCCCATTTCTTTTTTAAACACATCCCATGTTAATGTGTTAAGGGTCGAGAGTTTGCCCATGAGCAGTTTTCCGTCCTCAAACTCATATGCGTCGGTATGCCCCGGCTGGCAAAAGCTGTACACCGCCTCGGCTTTTTCGACCATGGGCTTAAATACGGGGTGGATGTCGGGTGAGCCAAGAGTGCCTACATAAGTGAGTTTGACCCCATACTCCAAAAGCGCGTTGGATAGTATGGGGCCGTTGCCGCCTAGTTTTGTCTGTACCGTCACCATCTCGATGTTGGTAGAAAGCCCCGCCGCCTTAGAAATCCGCGCACCAAAATCAGCTATTGTCTTAATCCTTGTAAAATTGTTAAAATCCTGCCTCTTGTCCACCGGATGTATAATCTCGTCCACAAATCCATCCAGCCCAATCATCATCTTTAGGTCAAAGCCCTTCTTTTCTTTTAGAGTTGCCGCCAAATCACGTACATGTTGCATAAAAACCCCTCCTTGGTTTATTTTCTTGATTTTTCAATCATTGATTTTTTTAAATCATATAATTTTTGAGAAAGGTCAACGGGCATTATATGTGGGCGCACGAGCCGTTTATGTTCGTCCCAGAGTGTATCCCTTTCGGCCTCCGCGTATTCGCAGATTTCGGTGACGGTTTTGGTAGGGTAGACACAGTTGCCGTTTTCAAATACGGGTCGCAATAGCTCACGCACCGTAAATTCTCCCGCTTTTAGTGTCATCTGCTTCCATGTTGTTATGGGGTCGAATATGGTGAGGTCACGGTCATTTGTAAAGATTTCGTCGGCCAGTCCGATTAGGTCGGCCTTCATTTTACCCGAATATGCGTCATAAAGTCTAAATATTTTTTTGATGCCCGGGTTAGAAATTTTTATGGAAGCCTCGGAGAGTTTGATTTTGTTTTGCCACTCACTGCCCGTGCGTAATGCGGCAAGCTTGTATACACCGCCGAATGCGGGATATTCTTTTGAAGTGATGAGATGTGTGCCTACACCCCACTGTGAAATTTGCGCACCTTGGGATTTTAGCTCCGCAATCAGATACTCGTCGAGGTCGTTTGATGCACAGATGACTGCATCCGAAAACCCGGCCTCGTCGAGCATTTTTTTTGCACGTTTGGAAAGATAGGCAAGGTCGCCGCTGTCCAAGCGGATGCCGTAGTTTTCTAATGTGATGCCCGCTTCGCGCATTTCTGTAAAAACGCGGATGGCATTAGGTACGCCCGACATCAATGTATCGTATGTATCAACAAGAAGAACGCAGTTTGTCGGATACAGCTCTGCAAAATAGCGAAAAGCCTCCAACTCAGTATCAAAGCTCATAATCCAACTATGTGCATGTGTCCCACTAACATGGACACCAAAAAGCTGTCCTGCAAGGACATTGCTTGTGCCAAAACAGCCGCCAATCATGGCCGCACGCGCACCATACAGTCCTGCATCGGGACCCTGCGCACGTCGCAATCCATACTCCAAAACACGGTCGCCGCGAGCCGCCCAGCAAACACGAGATGCCTTTGTTGCAATGAGGCTCTGGTGGTTAACAATATTGAGTATAGCCGTCTCAATGAGTTGTGCCTCCATGAGGGGTGCGATTACCTGCACAAGCGGCTCCCCCGGGAACACAACCGTACCCTCCGGTACAGCATTGATACTGCCTGTAAATTTAAAATTTTTTAGATATGCAAGAAATTCTTCGCCAAAGACACCTGTCGAGCGCAGATATGTTATATCCTCATCAAAAAACGCAAGGTCGTTTATATAATCCACAACCTGCGCAAGCCCCGCAACCACAGCATAACCGTTGCCGCATGGGTTTTCGCGATAAAACATATCAAATACCGCCTCTTGTGCCCCTGTCGTGCTTTCTGCATGGTGATAGGCTTGCATCATTGTGAGTTCGTAAAAATCGGTGAGTAGTGTCAGATTTCGCATGTTTGCCACTCTTTCCGCGGTTATTTCGCTGTAGTTTTCGATAGTGGAGCTTTGTTATGCCTTTAATCCTCTACTTACTTAGATACTACTCAAACTGCACATCGCCCCCGCTTTGGAATACACAAATCCATGTCCGACCCGCGGGAAGCACAAGAGGGGTATGGTCATAAAAATACCAGCTTGTGGGTGATGTATGTGAGGTTTTTCCCCAGCGGACGGCAAAATGTTCGCCACCTGTGACTAGATAGCCTGTACCTGTGCCTACGGTGGTCACATTCCGGCGGCCTTCGGCATCGCCTGCTATTACATTCATACGGGTGTGTTGGACTAATATGTTTTGTACGGTGATTTGTTCCTGTGTTTCGGCATCGAGGTGAGGGCCTGCATTGTTTTCTACAAGATAGTGGCCGTATTCTTCGCAAAAAACAAATGTGCGGGTATAGTTACGCGAAAAAGGTACAATCACTCGTTTTGCATCACCGAGGCTTTCTGTATGCTCGGGCAGCTTGCCGAAAACAAATCCATATGCGGGATTCTCTCCAAGTGTCATACGCATTTCGCGTTCTTCTGTAAATGACTCTATGCGCTCGCGTCCCGTATACGAGCTATGCTCCATAGAACGCTGGCCTGTATTGCCTGTCCATGCGGGAAAATTGCGGTCACGCCAAAAAACACGACCTTCCAGCTGTCCGCCGTCCAGATTGGTAATCCCGGTGGAGCGGATTCTGGCATGGCCAGATGGGCTGGCACCATGGAAAACAAAAACGGCATCGTGGTTAAACGCAAAATCAATAAAATAATCACGCGCACTACGCACGGAGCCGATTTTTTCCGGGAAATAAGACTGGAAGATGGCAATCAGTCGTGTGACATCACCCTCCGCCAATACCTCATATATCACATCTGCCGAAGTGATACCGCTCTGAGGATGTGCCTGTCGGATATTGTTGACCACCACGGCAAGCGGGCGGCGGGCGGCATAGTCCTCATGGATGAGCAAGCCCGTGAGTGGGCTAAATGTATGATATGGTGGGATTATATCCTCGTTATTTTCTGCACCATGACCATCCGCAGGCAAATGCATATGCGGTAAAAACTGCGGTATTTCTCCAAAAACCTTTGCAATCTGCGTTTCGTTGCCACTGCTTGCCACAAGTGCGGCAATAAAAAATACCAATAAAACCGCACCCAGCGATGAGCCGAAGGCGATTAAAAAAGCACGCATTTTTAATATTTCAAGGATAGTATTCTTCATCTAAACAAATCTCCTAACGACAGTCATGGCCACCGCCACCGCTACTATAACCGAAAACGCCGACGCAAGCAGTACTGCTCCCGCCGCCGCATCTTTTGCGATTTTGGCCAGTGGGTGTATTTTGCCTGCCGTCGTGAGGTCTATGATGGCCTCGACAGCCGTGTTTACTAATTCCATGGCAAGCACAAAAAATATGGCAAATGTAACAAGCACAAATAAAAGTGCGTCCACCTGAAAAATTATACAACATATTATTGCCAAAATCCCCATGATTATTTGGAGCCGAAAATTTCTTTCGGTGGCCGCCACTTTCCGTATGCCGTTAAATGCAAAACCCAGCGACTCAATAAAGTTCCTGCTTTTTCGTTTTTTCATAGCCCAAGCTCCGCCAAAATATTTTCTTGAATCTCTTCCATTATAGCCTCGTCGCCGGGGTCGGCTTCATGGTCAAGTCCAAGCAAATGAAGTACACCATGGATTGCCAAAAACGCTAACTCACGCTCAAAGCTATGGCCATATTCTTCTGCCTGTCGCGCCGCCGTCTCCGTGCTTATCACTATGTCTCCCATAGGAAAAATCCCACCGGGCGGCGGTGTCCCCATCGTCGGAAACGACAACACATCCGTGGGCTTGTTGATTTCGCGATATTTGTTATTAAGCTCCGTTATCTCGCCGTCAGCAACAAATGATATGCTAACCTCGTATTTTAACTTTGCCAAATCCTCAACCTCAAAGCATTGCCTTAATGCGGCGAGGGCGGCCTGTTTTATTGTTACATAGAGCGATTTTTCGACAGGACTCTTTCCCCTGTCATCCCAGTGTATTTTCATAGGCTAATTCCAATCAATATAATTGTTATGCTGTATTACTTTACCAAACCCACGGAACATCATATTTCTGGATATTTTCGTCCCCGGTGATTATGGTCATGCCTTCCGAGAGCGCAGTAGCAATGATGATGCCGTCAAATGGGTCACGGTGCAACAATGGAAGAGAATTGAATGTTTCAATGTGTCGCTGGTCTACGCCTATACGACCTATTCCAATTACGCCCATCTTGGAAATAATTCCTGATATTCCCATTGGTAACGGCAATTTTCCAATGCGGTTTTTTATAGAGATTTCCATAACGAAGTAATGCTAATAAACTTGTGCAAACTTTTATCAGACAAGATTTCCTTTGCATTTTGTGATAGTTTCTTGTGTTCAAACATCATCCATAATAATGCATGTGTATCAACAAGATAATTCATCAATACATGTACTCCTTCAAATCATCTAATGGTGCATTGAAGTCATCGGGAACAGTTGCTTCGCCTTCCCATAAGCCCAATGCTGATTTGCTTGGGTCTGCCTTCTGCATGATGATAGGACTCTTGTAAAAATCCATCTGAGAAATCTGTTCATTTGACTCCTGCGCGCCTTCTGCAAGAAAGTCCAAAACAGTTACAACTACTTGACAACCCTTGGGGATTGCTACCGGTTCATAGGGTATAAACAACCCATCATCGTAATATGCTCGGTACGCTTTTACAGCTTGCATAGCCATCCTCCTTGAAAATTTAAAGTTGTGCTTGAAGTTAACACCGTCGTAAATTGCTTTTGCAGCGTACACTCTCTTTATAAAGCAGTGTATTACAACACAACCTTGTTGACAACCGTACTTATGTTTGGTATCATCTCGCTACACGAAAGGAGTGATAAGGGTGATTCCAATAATCGACCCACAGTTTAGGGCACTGATTCCGCCGCTGTCTGCGGAGGAGCGCGACCAGCTCGAACATAATATCATGGAAAGCAGGACATGTCGAGACGCGATTATATTGTGGCGGGACATTATTATCGACGGGCATAACCGCTTTGACATCTGCACAAAGCATGGCATTACCTTTGGGGTGCGCGAGATGGAGTTTTGTAACCGCGACGATGCTATGGTTTGGATAATAGAAAACCAGCTGGGGCGGCGCAATATTCCCGATGCAAC